>JAQBRK010000003.1 GCA_028286505.1 Parcubacteria group bacterium | reverse complement strand
TGCTTCTGGTAGGCTTCCCTTCACTTATGTTGATGATTCGATTTCAGCGCATTGGCCGGAAAAATGACCCGGCTTTTCGCATTGCAGTTCTGGAGAAGGCGTCCGGCCCCAAGGCGGGGAAGTACGTCGACCTTGTCGGTACCTATAACCCTAAGACCAAGGCCGTTACGCTTAAGGCGGACAGCATCAAGGATTGGATGGGTAAGGGTGCTCAAGTATCGCCATCGCTCCACAACCTTCTCGTAAAGGAAGGCGTCGTAGAAGGAGCCAAGACCGCTCGCGTGGTCTCGAAGAAGAATCTCGAGAAGAACATTCAAAAACAAGCAGAGGCGAAGGCTGCGGAAGAAGCGGCAGCCGCTAAGACGGCAGAAGAAGCGGCAAAGGCCGAGGAGGCAGCTAAGGCAGCAGCAGAGACGGCTGCCGCCGCTCCGGCAGAGGAAGAAGAAATTACCGTTGATGCTCCCGCAGACGTTATTGCCGAGGCCGAAGCAGCACCCGCTGCTGAGGAAGTTGCTCCCGAAGAAGCTCCGACCGAAGAGGTTCCCGCATAAGGCTCGCTGTTTTCCACCGATAGGTGGTCGACATTCCGTTACGCTCGTCCGATTTCCTTTACTCCTACTCCTGAAACTCTATGGAACAAGATCACGCATTTCTCGATTTCGTCGTCAAAGCTTTGGTAGATAATCCCGATGACATCGTCATTAACCGCACGGTTGATGAAATGGGCGTACTCCTTACGCTCACGGTGAACCCGGACGATATGGGAAAGATAATCGGTCGTGACGGCAACATCGCCAAAGCGCTCCGCACCTTGCTGCGTGTCGTAGGCATGAAGCATAACGCTCGCGTGAATCTCAAGATCAACGAACCTGCGGGCGGCAAGCGGGAAGTCGAGATGAAGTCAGTCGACGACATCGTCGACTCCCTGTAGAGCACGCCAGAAAGAATCCACCTGCTTTGTTGCAGGTCCCACTGATTTCTTCCACCGTACCCATGTACGTTTCCAGAAATCAGCTTCCCACGCCTCGCATCTGAATCCTTTCTGACGCACTCGAACACGCTATAATCACTCTATGCGAGCCCTGCTTTGCCACTGTCGTAATTTCAAATCCGCCATAACCGGCCTCTCTACCGCTCCTGCGAGTATTGAGCCCGAGCCAATAACGAAAGATCAGTATGAAGCAGCGGATGCCATCGTTGCCCTGATTACGGTTGAGCCGACTGACCTTATTCAGGAATTTGCCGCCAAGGTCGCTCTAGAAATACGGAAATTTATTGAACAGGTCGGCCATAGCAATGTCGTTCTATTTCCATTTGGTCATCTTTCAAATCAGCTTGCTGATTCAGGAACAACCAAGGATTTTTTTGCGCGACTCGAAAAGGAGCTATCCGATCTGAAGATAATCCGTGTTCATTTTGGCTCGGACAAAAGTCTTCTGCTCGACTCTTTTGGTCATAAAGGTAATTTCCGATATCGAGAATTCAACCCATGATCCGCTTTCATATAATTACGCTTTTCCCGGAAGCCTGCGACGCCTATCTGAATGCGTTGGTACTCGACGCCACCGAAGGGCTATAATGGGAACATGACCAAAAACATCGCCATCGGCATTCTGGTGCTTATCGTCGTCGTGTTCGGAGCATACGCGTTCATGACCTCGCGCGCAGTCGCCCCCGTAACGACGACTGAAACGGCAACTACCACGACCACTGCAAGCGTACCTGCGGCGCCCGCAGGCAAACTCGTTTCTCACGACATACGATGGACCATCGCTCCGCTGGCAGAAGATGCAACGGGCATGCCGCATGCACGCGTTTCCGTAACGGTAGATGGCAAGACGCGCGTAGCAGGAACGTATGCGGGGACATGCAAGGAAATCAGAGTGTCAGGAAGCCTTGATGGTAAGGGACTGCTTGCGGGAGAGCTTTCCGCGGTTCAGTGCTACTGGGCAGGTAGCGGTGACGAGATAGGGGTGTTCGCGAACGAAGACGGCGGGTACGACCTTATGGCAGGCGAGTTGGGCGAGCCGACGGCAGAAGCTCCGGCATTCCGCGGGAACTTTAAAGTTCTGTAATTCTTTCCGTGCTGCGCTTTCATATCATCACGCTGTTTCCTGAAGCCTGCGATGCCTATTTGAACGCATCGGTGCTTGGGCGCGCACGTACGAATAAGAAGATTTCGGTGGATTACCGGAATCCGCGCGACTTCGTCGCGCTTCCGGCCGACAAGAAAGGGAACGCATTCGCGTATAAAAAAGTAGACGAGCGCCCGTATGGCGGCGGCCCCGGCATGGTCATGACCGCGCTCCCGATAGTGCGCGCGGTAAAGAAGTCCCTCGCACGCCGAAAAGGAAAGATAGCGCTCGTGTGGTTCTCGCCCTCCGCACCCGCGTTTACTAATGTCGAAGCCGACAAGCTCGCCAAGTTCGACGATGTCGTCCTGGTCTCGGGCCGCTATGAAGGCATCGACGAGCGCGCCTTTTCCATATTGAAATCGTTCGGTACCGTTAAGAATTACTCGGTAGGCGCGGCAACGCTCACGGGAGCGGAAATTCCCGCGATGGCCATTATCGACGCGGTTACGCGTCGCATTCCCGGAGTGCTTGGTAAAGACGAATCGGTAGAGGAGCGTCGGACTGCTTCGCCTGCGGTCTATACGCGTCCGGAATCCCTTACCTGGGAAGGGAAGACCTATAAGGTTCCCACCGTACTCCTTACCGGAAACCACGCCCTAATCGAAGACTGGAAAAATAAGAAAAAGAAGGTATAATACGTACTGGTGTTTTTTAGGGAGGCCGTCATGGGCTTGAAAGACCTTGTCAACAGCATACTCGGCCCCGCTCCGAGACTAACCGCTCGCGAGGAGACCGCACGAACCTATGGGCGCGTGATGCGTCCCGCGTTCGACGAAACCAAAGACGCATTGTCGGCGCGGCGCATTCAGTCGACCGGCGTCGCCATAGGTGAACTCATCGAACTTGCACGCAGCAGAATTCGTATCTACGGCTCCACGCTTCCGAAGGAAATCTTCTATTCGTACCCGGTGCGCAGGGCAATCGCCCTGTTCCTCGAGAACTATCCCGACGGAAAAGTGGTGATCATGAGCGACGATCCGGCCTTCCAGCCGCAAGCATTCGCTCAGTTCGCCAAGGGTGCGGTCCGTCCGGAACACGTTTCCCGGATAACCCTGCTGCCCACGCCGAAGACCGATATGCCGCTCACCCGCTTCGTTCACGTCGAGACCGACACCGAAGATGCGTGCTGGCGTCATGCATTCGCAGACCCGAACAAGTGCTCCATCATCGACGGCATCGTCGAATTCTGCGACGCGGACACGACCACCCTTCTGCGGAAAATGTTCGACCGAAATGTCGCTCGGTTCGGCTCCCCGCCTTCTCCGGGAACGGCGCGCGACATCCCGCTCTGAACGCTGACCACAAACAAGAAGAAGGCCCGCCCCCTAAACGGAGCGGGCTTTTTTGCTACTGGAAAAATAATAAAAAGACGGTATAGTCCATTCAGCTCACAGTTATTTGTAGGAATCGCATCATGCTTTCTGCACAGCCTCTGCTTCCCGCACCCTCGAATGTCATTCGGCTCGCCTGCAACGAGAACTACATCTCGTACCTCGCGAGCGGAAAAGGGGAAACGCCTCCGAATACTGCACCGGACACGGCTACGGTTCTGTGCATTCTCGAGCAACTGTTCAAGAATGCCGAGTCGACCGTGTATCTCTATCTGAGTAATGAAGACGAAGGCGGCTACCTGCTGCGCAAGCTGCACGCAGCCCGGTCGCTTTTCTTGCGCAAACACGATACGACTAGCTGCAAAGTCATCCTTGGCAATTGGTTGCGTCTCTATGACGGAGCGGCGACCTACGACGAAGGGTTCGTCGAGCCCTATGACCGGAAGGCGATACCGCCGCGCTATGAAAAAGAGCTACCGCGCGTGCACGTGGCCGTAGCGGACGGGCACAGCTGGTGGCATCACGACTACCTCTCAAACGAGAAGGGTCATGGTATCTACCGTTTCCGCTCTCCGGAGGACGGCGCCGACTACCATAGGGATTTTGAAGCACTTGAAGCTTTGTTCTAGTCCTCTCAGCCCCGCCCACCGGCGGGGCTGATTGTATTTGACAATATGGTCTATTGTGTGTATAGTCGTGGTAGGTAATGAGCGTGCCCTCGCACCTCGCACATTTTGCAATAGGGAACTATGCCATGATCTATACGCGCATCTTCGCCGGCGTTGCAGCTCTGCTCGCCGTTCTTCCGTACTGCTATAGCCGAGTCCACGGTATCAGTCGGACAGACCCGCAGGTCGGCACGTTCCTGTGGATTATTACCGGCTTCCTCGCCGTCGTGGGTCTCATGTTCTTCATCGATTCGGTTTTCATCACGGCAAAGGAAGAGAAGGCAACCAAAGAGAGCCTGACCGAAATGATCACCCCGATGCTCACCTGGCTGATGGCTCTGCTCATCGTGATTGCTCGGTATACCTACTGGGAACCTTTCTTCTTCGTCGTCCTGCTCTGCTGTTTTTTCGTTCACAAACTGCAGAAACAGAACGAACGTTACAAAAAGGACACTGGCGAATAGCCTCGTCTGCAAAGAAGCCGTTCATTTCGGCCATGTTTCCATCGGCACGCACTCCAGGCCCATCGTTGTCACAACGGTAGGTCTTCGCTTTCTCTATCGCCAATATTGACTTTAAGAACGCCCTGTTGTATACTATACGGTGAGCCTGCCGAACGTCAGGAAGTCGATTTGCACGATACAGAGGGAAGTCACATGTCATCCGGGAATCATCAATTGCTGGCGTTTGTGCTGGGCGTGTGCGCAGCCATCCTCATCTTTCTTTGGACGCATGGCGTCCAGTTGGGGTGGAAGCGTCGTCACGAGTTCGTGACGGAAGTCGTCGTGGGCTCGCTGCTCGTGACACTTTTCGGTCTCGTCCTGCAAGATCACCACTGGACGCTTTATGTCGCCTCGGCGACCGTGGGCGGATGGGTGATCGGTGTCATCTTCAACCGGCTGTCCAAGGTGGGCGACCCCTCGACCATCAAGGCCGTCAACAATAAGTAACCTGGCGCGAGCATCCGCTCGCTAAGGAAATCTGGGGCCCTGCCGTTCATTCGGTGGGGTCCTTTTTCATATTCGTTTTGACACAAGCAGAAAAATAATGCATTGTATTGGCTGTTTAACGGTGCGTTCGCACCAGCTCATTTTCGGGGAATTACAGATGAAATTCTCGTACACGGTTATGGTCGCCGCAGCCTGCTTCATAATGATTCCAAGTCTGTGCGGCCTCGTGCTTGGAATTGATCGACATGATCCCATCGTGGGGCAATTCCTGCTCCAGATAACGGCCGTCGTTGGCGGGCTCGGCATCTTCTTCTTTGCTGTATCGCTCGTGACCTTCCGCTTCAATCGAAAAAGTGGGGAGATTTTGCTCCGGCCGGCCGGCATTCTTCTGGTGTTCGGGCTCTTCGGAGCAATCGGTCAAGTCAGATGGTGGGAAGTTTCGTTCGCGTCGCTCATTCCCATCACGCTTTTTATGTCATGGCTCGCTCATGCAGCCGATCGGCATATCACGGAAATCGAAAACGACCGTCCTCGCCGTCGTCCGCCTCCCGGTCCGCCCCCAATCAACCTTCAACCGCGTCTTAGGCATGTCGGAAAAGGACCTCTTCATGAGCTCCCGGACGACTACCGACCTGGCGACAACGTCGACAAACGGGTCTAAAACACCCAAAAAGTGACCCAAAAGGGCCCGCCGTCGCAAGACTGGCGGGCCTTTCACCTTGCACATGAAGAAAAGGGGATTACTCGCTTGACGCCCTTCCACGGGGCGCGTATTCTACAAGAACAAAGATTGCGTAACGGGGGAAAGGGGCAAGGGCAAAAATGAGGGTTTTACTACCAAGCGGAGCGAGACAAAGGAATCGAAGATTCGTTTGCGAGCGAAGCGCAGGGAGCAAGATTCGAAGAAACTTATAAACAGCATCTCGAATAACGAGGGATGCGGCTCGTGGCGTTTACCCGAGCCCTTTTGGCGTTTATACCAAGAGCATCCAGTATAATCCCATCCTCAGTGTTGTTCTCGTCGCTCAGGCATTCACCGTACTATGAGTACGATTCATGCCTTCGCTTGAGAACGCCTCGAATTTGGGACCATACTGAATACTCTACGAATGAGGTGTAGACACGAGAAGGGCACCACGACCGAACCCGCCGCTTCGAAATGGTTAGCATGAAAACACATGCCAAAAACGACACCGCTGGTACAGAAGACGTTCAAAGCATTTCGTGCACCTCTCGTTGAATTTCCCGACCTCGTCGGACATCAACGCGAATCGTTCCAGTGGCTCCTCAAGGACGGCCTCATGGAGCTTTTCAAGGAATTCTCACCGATTCCGGATTATTCAGGCAAGAAGTTCGAGCTTCGCATCGACGACTTCGAAATAGGCGACCCGAAGGGAACCGAAGAAGAAGCGCGTGAGAACATGCGTACCTACGAAGCGCCTCTCAAGGCCACCGTAACGCTGCTCAACAAGACCATGGGTACGGAGAAGACGCAGGACATTTTCCTCGCCGACATTCCGATGATGACCCCTCATGGTTCCTTTATCGTGTCCGGCGTCGAACGCGCAATCGTTCCTCAGCTCGCACGTTCCTTCGGTGCGTTCTTCATCTCCGAAGAATCGAAGGGCAAGCAGCTCTTCGGCGCGAAGATCATCCCATCGCGCGGCGTTTGGATCGAGATCGATTCGGAGTCCGACGGTGCCATCTACGTAAAGATAGACCGCAAGCGTAAGTTCCCGGTTACGAACCTCCTCGCCATCCTCGGCGCGGGAACCCGTGAAGAGATACTCAAGAAGTTCATCGGTAACGACATCGCTACCGCTGCGGTTTCGACGACCCTCTCGCACGACACCGCGATGACCATTGACGAAGCGTACGTCGAAATCCACCGTCGCATGCGCGACGGCGACCTCGCGACTCCGGACAACGCTAAGTCCTACGTGAACGCGCTCTTCACTCCCGAGCGTTACGACCTCTCCAAGGTCGGTCGCCACCGCTTGAACGCACGCTTCGGCCGCCCGGTTGACGCAAAGTCCCTCGCCAAGGAGCGCACGCTTACGCTTGAGGACCTCATCCGCATCGTCGGAGAAATAGCTCGCCTCAACACCGACCCGAACGCCAAGGTAGACGACATCGACCACCTCGGCTTCCGTCGCGTACGTTTCGTCGGAGAACTCCTCCAGGCTCGTATGCGCGTCGGTATGTCGCGCATGAAGCGCAACATCCAGGACCGCATGTCGACCATCGAGAGCGAGACCTCGCTTCCTATGGCCTTCGTGAACCCTCGTCCGTTCCAGGCTTCGGTCCGCGAGTTCTACACCGCGAACCAGCTTTCGCAGTTCATGGACCAGCAGAACATTCTTGCTGAGCTCGAGAACATGCGCACGCTTTCCGCACTCGGTCCGGGAGGTCTCACCCGCGAGCGCGCCGGCTTCGAAGTGCGCGACGTGCATCCTTCGCACTACGGCCGTATCTGTCCGATCGAGACCCCGGAAGGTCCGAACATCGGTCTGATCAACTCGATGTGCACCTATGCCCGGATCAACGAATTCGGTTTCATCGAAACTCCTTACCGCAAGGTCAAGGGCAGCAAGGTGACCATCGAAATCGAATACCTCACCGCTGACCAGGAAGAGAAGTTCCTCATCGCGCAGGCCAACAACCCGATCGACAAGACCGGCAAGTTCCTGAACGAAAAGGTCACCGCCCGCGAGGCCGGTGGCGAGTTCATCGAAGTTGATCCTTCGCAGGTCAACTACATGGACGTTTCTCCGAAGCAGCTCGTGTCCGTGGCCGCGGGTCTGATCCCGTTCCTCGAGCACGACGACGCCAACCGCGCCCTGATGGGTTCGAACATGCAGCGCCAGGGCGTGCCGCTTCTCGTGTCGGAGTCGCCGTATGTCGGCACCGGCCTGGAAGGCAAGACCGCCCGGGACTCCCGCTCTGTGATCGTTTCCGAAATGGACGGGATCATCGCCGCGGCCACCGCGGAAATGATCGTGACCACTCCGGACGGCAAGCTGCCGGTCGCCGACGAGAAGTTCCTCTCCGACCC
>JAQBRK010000040.1 GCA_028286505.1 Parcubacteria group bacterium | reverse complement strand
GCTCAAAGGTAACAGTGCCCGAATTCATATCGAGCTTTCCGCGAACCACTTGTCCGCGCTTTCCGTATTCTTTCTTGTACGCGGTCGCCATCGCGCTTTCGATAGCGTCGACCATTACCTCCTTGGTGATGCCGCGTTCTTCGAACTCTCCGAGCACTGAATTTATGGTCTTGAGATCCAACATATGACTTTATTTAGTTGTAGAACGAAGCTTTCTAAAATCCTCAGCTGCTTTGTTGCTCACTCCGGGACTCTCTCATCGTATACCCGATACGATTCATTCGTTCCTCGCTCGCGCCTCGCATCTGTGCATTTTAAAGAAGCTCTGGTGACACTCTTTTAAAGAGAAATGCCCGCGGGTGCAGGCATTTCAGATAGGTAAAACGTACCATATAAAGTGTACTTCCGTCAATGCCACGAGAAGCTTAGTTACTCCAAGTAATCCGGCCCTGGGGAGTGACCGTGATGACGGATACTTTGCCGGATTCGTCGGTCACCGTGAGCGTATCTTGAGGGAGCGTGACCGCATCACCCGAGAGCCGGGCGAACACGACACTTGTGAACCCGGTGATGGTTGCTGCGGCGTCTTTCGCTTCGATGACTTCATCGACTCCCGTGTCACGCGCCGCATACGAAGCACCCTGGAATATCACGTAAGAACCTTTCGTACCGAAATACACGCCGTGCGGTTTCCCATTAGTGCAGGAATTTCCGAAACACATATTACTCATTGCCTGACTGCGGGCTTTTTGCAGGGTGCTTACGACGGTGTCTCGTTCGTTATGGAAGTGATAGCTCCTGAAAGAGTCCATGGACACAAAGAGCCCGAGCGCAGCTACGGCCGTTATCAGGCTTACGACGATGAGCATCTCGATAAGCGTAAACCCCTTACCACTTTTCACGGAGATTCGATTACAAAATACGGACGACATGGATTAAAAGTGGTACGGGGTAAACGCGCGCGACTTACGGATGGAGATTTTGAGTGATGCCATAGATAGGACTGATTATCGAGATAGCAATGAAACCGACGATAAGACCCATCACGATCATGAGTGCCGGTTCCACGAGACTCGAAAGGTTCTTCGTAAATTCTTCTACATCGTTTTCATGTAGTTCCGAAAGATACCCGCACGTTTCAATAAGCGTGCCGGAGGTCTCACCGACCGCGAGCATCTGCACGAAGACAGCAGGAAACAACTGAGGGTAGCGTGCGGCTGGCACTGAAATACGTTCGCCACGTTCAACGGCATGCGCGAGTTCTTGGTAGGCACTTTTATAGACGCTGTGACGGGTCGTATCCGCCGTGAGCGAGAGGGCAGTGGTAATCGGAACACCGCTTTGAAGCAGTAGTCCGAGAGTGCGGGTGGCGTCCGCCAGATAGTACTGCCGGAGCAGCGCTCCCATGACCGGCATGCGTAGCGCCGTTTTGTCGCGGAGTGCTCGTGCCCGCGCGCTCTGGTGTAAGAGATACGAAGTCGCGACGACGGAGAGTGCAGCAAGAACGAGCAGGACGATGCCCCAATGCATGAGGAAGCCCGACAGCGCGATGACTACTCGGGTGGTGAGCGGGAGTTTCATATGGAGCGACAAGAAGATGGGCATGATGCGAGGGAAGAGATAGAGCATCAGAAAACCGGTGATGGCGAGCGTCGCGAGCGCTATCACGGCAGGGTAGATGAACGCGCCCACTACCCGCGCACGCAGGTTCGCGCGTTTTTTGAGTTCGAGCGCGAGGCAGGAGAGGTTTCGCGCGAGCGTGCCGGACGATTCTCCGATGCGTACCATATTGATTTCGAATTCACCGAACACGTGCGGGAAGTGCGTCATGCCGCGTGCGAGCGCCCGGCCGTTAGCTATTTCGGAGGTCAGCTCCTCGAGCACGCGCGTAAGCCTGGCTGACCCGCCCTGTTCCCTGAGCATCGAGAGAGCGGCATGGAGCGGTATACCGGCTCCGAGAAGGAAGGAGAGTCGTTGTATGAGGAACATGTGCTCTTTCATGGAGAGCCGGGTGCCGACCATGCCGGCATAGAGCGCACGCAGACGTGTCACAGCTTTACTCATGGACTACTCGAAGTACTTCTTCGATACTGGTTCGTCCGTCGCGGACTTTTTGAAACCCGTCGTCGAGCATAGTGGTCATACCGTTCTCACGCGCAAGCCTTCGAATCTCCTCACCGGACGCCTTACGCAAAATGGCATTGCGAATATTCGTTTCGGCGACGAGCACTTCGCTGATACTGAGCCGGCCTTTATAAGCCGTCCCGAGGCACGCATCGCAGCCTTGTCCGTATTTCACGCTGTCCATTTCGGTGTCGCGAAGCGGCAATCGAAGCAGCCAAGCATGCTCTTCGGCAGTAAGGCTCCGTTCACTACTACAGGCTTCGCATATCTTTCGAACCAAACGCTGACCTATGGCGATGTTCATCGTTGCCGCAACCAGGTACGGATCGATGCCCATATCGGTAAGGCGCGGCAGCGTGGTCGCCGCGTCGCTCGTGTGCAGCGTCGAGAATAATAGATGACCGGTGAGCGCGGTGTTGACCGCGATGGTCGCGGTTTCCGCGTCGCGAATTTCTCCCACCATGATGATGTCGGGGTCTTGGCGAAGTATCGAACGAAGACCGTTGGCGAAGGTGAGGCCGCTACGTGCATTCACTTGAATTTGTTCCACGCTTTCTATCGAATATTCGATGGGGTCTTCTATCGTTACGATGGAAACTTCGGGAGCGGCTAACTTTTTTATCAGCGTGTAGAGCGTCGTCGTTTTCCCGGAACCCGTCGGGCCGGTCGAAAGTATCATGCCGCTCGTTTTTCGTATCGCGTGCTCTATCACCGAGCGGTCATGCTCGGAGAAGCCGAGCGACTCGAGCGAGAACGCTGCGTGGTTATCGGAGAGTATGCGCAGCACGGCATTCTCTCCGTAATATGCGGGAACAATCGAAACGCGTACGTCGAGATGTCGCCCGCCGTGCTTCTGTCTGAAGCGTCCGTCTTGCGCGGCGAAGTGTTCGTCGGTACGAAGTCCCGCAAGGATTTTTATTCGTGCAAGCACTTCTCCATGCACGCGAAGCGAACACGTCGCCAACGGTTCGAGCACACCGTCCACGCGCGCACGAACTAGTAGTTCCGTACGGGACGGTTCGATATGGATGTCGGATGCGCGCAGGTGATGCGCATGCTCGACCAGTGCTTCGACCAAAAGAACGATCGAACAATCGTCACCAAGCGCCAGCTCGCGTTCAAGAGCAGGAGACGGATGCGAACCACGTATGCCACGGCGAGCGTGTGGCGCGGTTTCCATGATGCCCTTAAGTATACCCAGCACTAATCCCAATTCCCTTAGTGCTGGGTATACGGCGTGGAGTTAATCGAAAATGGAAACGAGGTGGGTATCTATATCGCGCTGGGGAAGGTCGTAGAAATTTTTATTGGCGTCGTGCAATTCGGTTGCGAGAGCAACACCGACGAATCGGAAGTGCCACGGTTCGTACTGATAGTACGTATTCGCTTTCGGGTACGAAAGTATGAATCCGTATTTATACGCGTTCGTTTCGAGCCACACTCCGGAGGGAGAAGTGGCGAACGCGAGAGACGTGGTGCCGAGTTCCTTCGTCGTGAGATCGACCGCCGTTCCGAGCTGGTGTTCGGAATAGCCTTGATCGGCCGAGAAACGATTAGCACCGGAACCGTAGGTCACCCGATAGCTGCTCTTGAGTGCGGCTTGAGCCGCGAACGAACGATACCCGGACAACACGAGGAGCGGGGCATCGGCATCCTGCGCGTCCGAAAGCATATTCTCCAGATACGGTTTTACTTTCGTGTGAATTTGATACGTGCGTGATGACTCGAGTACATAGGCGCTATCGATATTGGAAAGACTCGAGGGAATATAGTTTTCGTTCAAGAAGTAGACACGCGAATATTTCTGCAGTAACTCCTTGTCGGTCTGGGTAATTTTGGTCAGCGTGTTGACGGTGCCTTGGATCTCTTTGATCTGATTCGCTGCCGCTTCATTCTTCGCAATCTCTGCCGCGAGACGGTCGGTAAGTTGCTCGTTGTCCGCTTGTACCGAAGCGAGCTCTCCCGTGAGGCTCGAGTTCTCCGCAGTGGTCGTTGCAAGTTCGGAACGTGTGGCCACAAGTGCCTGATTCGTTTGATAGGAGAGGTAGCCGAGATACGAAGCTAGCGCCAGAGCACTACCGGCGAGTAGGTAGGGAAGGAGTGTTAGGTGGCGCATGGGGGAATCCTATCACTGTTCATGAATCCTTCAGGCGAGATGTACTTAGATGCCACTGTTACAAGCGATTAACCCTTATCGACCTATGGCAACAGTAATCAACAACCCAGGCGACTCTAGTTCTTCAGGAGGTGCAGGATGGTCTATGGCATTTATCGTCCTCGCTATCCTCGTGCTCGGGGTACTCGCATTCCTCTTCTTCGGTCGCGGGTCCGCAGCAGCTCCAACGAGCGGCGCGAGCGTGAATGTAACCGTACCAACAGGTGGCGGAACCGGTGCTTCCGGCGGCGCTGCACCTACTCAATAGAGGTGCCCACTAAAGAAAAAGCCCTCATCGAGAGGGCTTTTTCTTTTATAGACTGCCGCAGAACGGATTGGTCGCCTTATGAACTTCGAAGTGGAGGTGGTTTCCGGTCGATTTACCGGTAGACCCTACGTAACCGATGAGTTCGCCCTTGCCTACGCTCGCTCCTGGCGTGGTGCCGAGCTGCGACATATGCCCGTAGAGGGTTTGGGTGCCGTTCGGATGATTGATGACCACATAGTTACCGAATCCGCCATTCCATCCCATGCGCGCGATGATGACCTCTCCTGCAGCGGCTGCATATATAGGTGTGCCTGCATGCGCACCGATATCAACGCCATTATTATCGTGAATACCCTGGGTACAAATACCGCCCGGAAGGGGATTCGAGAATCCGGAGACGCTCGGAAGATTCACGCTCTTTTTAACCGTGACTTTCGGTTTTACGGTCACTGCTGCGGTGACGACAGGCTGTTCGCCGTTCGGGATGATTATCTTATCGCCCACAATAAGGCGCGCGCCGGCTTCGATGCCATTATAGGAAAGAATGTCGTCGGTAGTGCCACCGTACTTCTTAGCAAGCGACGCCACCGTTTCTCCGCTCTTCACCGTGTGTTCGATACCGGTAACGGGAAGGATAACGAGGGTCATGCCCGGCTTTATGGCGCTTTTGGTGGTCAAATCGTTAGCCCAAAGGATGGTATTCACCGAAACACCGAAGGATGAAGCAATTCCCGAGATGGAATCACCATTCTTCACCGTATAGGTGCTGATTTGGTCAGTTGAAGGTGAAGCGGAATCGAGGTCGGCGAGCGTTCCGGAAGGGCCCGAATTGGCCATAAGAGCCGATCCTTCGGTGAGCGTGATGTCACTTCCGCCCTTTTCCGGGTTCGGATCTGAGTTTATAGCTGCCGCCAAGAGCGGAAGGCTGCTGTCATGTACTAAAGGAGCGTCACCGCCCGTGCTTTGTGCACGTGCGACGGTAGAAAGGGGCCAAAAAGCGCTCGTCGCTATAGGTAGCGCGAGAAGAGAGAGGCCCACTACGGTAGCCGCGAGCGTGGTGAGGCTGGCCGAGTGATATGCATCCCGATTCGAAGCACTTTTTTGAGAATCGGAAGGATTATTAAATGACGGTATAAGTTGCGGAGGGGTGATTCAGTCAATCTTCATAGTACAAATATGGCGTATATAAGCCATATCTTGGGTATCAGAGTATCAAGTACTTGGCCAGTATACCCTGGAGAGAACCTCGGTCAACGCCTTGACAGAGGGGGTGTTGAGAGCAATAAAACTAGCCAGTATGTCAATTTTGTTGGGTAATTCTTACCCAAAGGAGCGAGCTGCTCTCGTGCGAAAGAGTAGCGGAGCTGTTCGGGCATGGTGTTTTGGCATTTCTCTCGGAGCGAAGCTCCTATGCCAAAACCCGAACGCGGAGCTGAGGAAATAGTACGCTGGACTATTTCCGCTTTTTCGCAGGAGAGCTGCGAGCGGGGTATAGTGAGTTCGATGCAGTACCTCGACGGACTTAATGAACGCCAAAAAGAGGCTGTCCTCGCGACCGAAGGACCGATTTCGGTCCTTGCTGGAGCCGGTTCGGGCAAAACGCGGGTCCTGACTACCCGAATTCTTCACCTCATCCGCTCCGGAACCCCTCCGGAAAAGATCCTTGCGGTGACCTTCACCAATAAGGCCGCGCGCGAAATGAAAGAACGCCTCGCTCTCCTCTTGGGGGACGGGCGCCTTCCGTTCGTCGCCACTTTTCACGGTCTCGGTCGCGAGCTTCTTCAAAGCTATGGCACCGCGATAGGAGTGCCGCGCTATTTCAGCGTCTATGACCGTGACGATTCCGAGCGCGCGATAAAAGAAGCGCTCAAGGAAATGGAAATCGATCCAAAAGAAATCCCTGCACGTTCGATTCTTTCGCGCATCAGTAAGGCAAAAGGGGAAGGCATGACGAGCGAAGAGTTCAAGAAACGTCACGGAGGAGATGGGTTTCGCGCACGCATCGCGTCGGAAGTCTGGCTGAAGTACGACGCGACGCTCAAACGCGAGAAGGCGCTCGACTTCGACGACCTTATTTTGAAACCGGTGCAGCTGCTCGAAGAACACGCGGAGTCGCGCGAGCATGCCCAGAACCGTTTCGCGTACGTGCACGTCGACGAGTTCCAAGACACGAACGAACTTCAGGGACGGCTCGCGAATATTCTTTCGCGTAAGCACAAGAATCTTTTTGTCGTGGGCGATATCGATCAAACTATTTATACGTGGCGTGGAGCGACTATCGAGAATCTGCTCGCGTTCGATGAAACGTATCCGGGAGCGAAGACCATCGTGCTCGACAAGAACTACCGCTCGACGAAGACCATCGTTGCGGCAAGCAACTCCATCATAGAGAAGAATAAGAACAGAAAAGAGAAGCGCGCAGTGACTGACAATCCCGACGGTCATCCTATTCGTCTGCAGGTATCAGACACTGCGGAAGAAGAAGCGCGTTTCATCGCGCGTGAGGCACGGCACTATATGCGAGAGGGAATAGCGCCCGAACAAATCGCGGTGCTGTACCGTACGAATTTCCAATCGCGCGTACTCGAGGAAGCATTCCTCGCACAGAGCGTGCCGTACAAGCTCTTAGGTACGCGCTTTCTCGACCGCAAAGAAGTGAAGGACGTCATCGCGTGGGTACGGCTTGCAGTAGACCCCGTGCGAGAGAGCGACCGCGTTCGCGCCGTACAGTCGCCACCACGAGGTATCGGAAAAGTTACGGTGGCGAAGATGGCGGTAGGAAAACTCGAAGGACTGGCGCCTGCGGTGCGGGCGAAAGTGGACGCGTTCGAATCGCTTATCGCGACGCTGCACGAAGAAAGCAAAACCGCGGCGCCGTCCGCCTTCGTGAGACGTGTCATCCAGCTTTCCGGCCTAGAGGATTTGCTTCTGAAGGGAGGTGAGGACGATCAGGAACGGCTCGAGAACGCGAAGGAGCTTGCAACACTCGCGAGTCGCTACGACAGCATGTCCGGTGAAGAAGGCATCAATGCCTTTCTGTGCGACACCGCACTTGCCGGAGACCAAGACGAAATAGATCGTCCGCAATCGGGAGATAAAAACAAAAGCGGCGTTACGCTCATGACCGTGCATGCGGCGAAAGGACTTGAATTCGATGTCGTGTTCGTTACCGGACTTGAAGAAGGACTGTTCCCGCACGAAGGAATGAATCAGGAGGAGGAGCGCGACCAAGAAGAAGAGCGACGACTTTTTTACGTCGCCATGACGCGCGCAAAATTGCATCTCATTCTCACGATGGCGCGCGTGCGACGCATTTATGGTACCGACTATCTTTCGGAAGCGTCATCGTTCTTGCACGACATCGATGCGGGCCTCATGCAGGTGAACTACGGGGACGAGGAAAGGGAAGGCGTCATCCATCTCGATTAAAAGTATGCAGGCAAAACAATCGCTGGGTCAAAACTTTCTTATGCATCAGGCGACAGCCGATCGCATCGCCGACTCCGCGAAGCTTTCGAGCGCGTCGGTAGTGCTTGAAATTGGTCCCGGTACCGGCATGCTTACGCGCTCTTTGCTTACGCGCGGAGGAAAAATCATCGCTATCGAAACCGACAGGGAACTGGTGCCGCAACTTGAAGAAACATTTGCCCCGGAAATAGCTGAAGGAAAGCTCGAAGTCACCCTTGGTGACATCCGCACCTTTGATTTGAGCAGTCTCCCGCCTGGATATGTGGTTGTTGCCAACATTCCGTACTACATAACCGGCGAAATCATCCGTATTTTGCTCACGGCAGCAAATAAACCAGCATCCATAACGATTTTAGTGCAAAAAGAGGTGGCCGAGCGCAT
The DNA here is from genome assembly GCA_028286505.1 of Parcubacteria group bacterium. GTDB lineage: Bacteria > Patescibacteriota > Minisyncoccia > Phycocordibacterales > Phycocordibacteraceae > C7867-001. Next base: position 2,457 of record JAQBRK010000040.1, on the reverse strand, counting down.
CGTACGAAGCAAGAAAGAAAGCCTGCTGTCGCTCTCCGTTAAGGCTTTTGGTACGCCTATATACGCTTTTACAGTGCCCCGTGGAGCCTTTCGGCCGGCACCCAAGGTGGATTCGGCGGTATTACGGGTTGAAAACATTGAGGCACCCTTTGCTGAACCGTTTCTGGAAGACCGTTTCTTCGAAATACTCCATGCAGGATTCGCACACAAGCGAAAGCGTCTCGCCAAGAACCTGGAAGCCGTTTCTACTCCGGAAAAGATTTCAAAAGCGTTCACGGAAGCGAATCTCATACCGAACGAACGCGCCGAAGACGTACCGCTTGCCGCTTGGAAAATACTGGTGGGGATACTCGGTGGATAAGCAGGGGAAAACCTGTTAACAATACACACCTCGCTGTGCGTTCGACTCGGAAAATAGCGCCTACGTGCTACTATTTTGTTACAACCGTGGCTTATTCTCCCCGTACCACACTGATCATTGTTTCTTCTTTCCTTGCGGTGGCCTTCATGGTGGTTGCCGTGCTTGTTTCGGGCCCGCTGCCGTTCCATTTGAATACCGTTAATGCATCGAGCACGCACGATTTGCTCGTCGCGTACGCCGCAAAAGATACCGACGCCGACGGACTGCCGGATTGGGAAGAAGCGCTCTACGCAACCGACCCCAACAATGCTCATTCGGTGAATGCGAGCCTGACCGACAGCGAAGCCGTAAGCCAAGGCCTCGTAAAGCCGAAATTCGCTACCGCCACCTCGACGCCGACACTCGACCCGAGCGAGCTTCCGGGGGTTATAGCGGGACCTCAGACCGTAACGGACCAATTCGCTCAGGCGCTTTTCTCTCAGTACCTATCGCAACAGGGCGGTACGACTCCGACGCCGGAACAGATCGCTTCCTACGTCGAAAGCGCCGTTACCGACCTCACTGCCAGCGGAGCTACTCCGAATGCCTTTAACCAGGGCCAGATACGCGTCTCGGGAAGCGGACCGGACGCGCTCCTTACCTATGCGGCCGACGCGGAGGCGGTCATGAACAAAAATAGCTCGGGAAGCGACAAGAGCGAGATCGAATATTTTGCCGATGCCGTTGAAAAGGACGACGCCGCGGCTCTCGCCCAAACAAAGAAAATAGGCGCATCCTATGCGGGCATGGCAAAAGGATTCATGCTTATCTCCGTACCTAAGGAAGCGGCGACGCCACACCTCGCCCTTGCCAACGCAATGGCCAGACTTGGCCAGGACATTACCGACATGAGTACGCTCGGTGCCGACCCGTTGCGGGCATACCTCGGTCTCGCAAACTATCAGAACGATTCGAAAGCACTCGTTACCGCTCTCGCAACGCTGAATTCCGTATATGCGGCCGAGGGCGCGCGCGTTCCGGAGGGGGCTACCGGCTCGACATTCTTCTCTGCCACGCAAAGCGCTGCGGTCGCCGTGAAGACATCACCATAAGTATGCATTTCTTACAACGCTTCGCCCCCGCTTTTTTCATAGGACTCTGCATTGTCAGCGGCAGCTTTGCCGTTTTCCCGACCGCAGCGCGCGCGCAACTTCCCGTAACGGATATCGCGCACATTACCGTTTCCAGCGGAAACGCACTTCAGAACACGATTACCGCGTTCACGGCAGGGAAGCAGGTCTTGAATCCTATTTTCTGGCGGCTCGCTCAGACGGCTATTCAATCGACCGTGAACAGCACCGTAAAATGGATCAATTCCGGTTTTAACGGTTCGCCCGCGTATGCTTCGGACCTCTCGAATTCGCTTCTGCGAGCCGGGGACACGGAGGCGAACCGCTTTATCGCGGACTTCCAGAAGAATGCCAGCATAAACTCGCCCTTCCGCGATGCGGTCGCTCAAAACGTCTTGCGTGCCTATTATCTCTCGACCAGCAAAGACGGCTTCTACCTCCAGAATCCTTATACCTTGAACAAGGTGAGCCCTGACGATGCCGCATTCATTGCCGGCGAATTTACGAAGGGTGGACTCTCGGCATGGTTATCGTTGAGTGGTAATTGTTCGAATAATCCGATATGCGCGCACGACCAGGCGCAACGTGCCCTGAACGCGCAGGTCATCTCGGTGCAAGGAAAGCTCGCTCAGGAGGTTGCGAATGGTAACGGATTCTTCTCATTCCACGGAAAGTGCAAATCTTCTGCTCCTGCAGCGGCTGGTGCGGGTAAGGTCGGTGTGGCACTTTCAAATTCAGATGATTGTCTAAACCAGCCCATACAAACTCCCGGCACGGTCATCGCGAATCAGCTTAATAAAGCACTCGGACTTGGTTCCGATTCTCTTATTCAAGCTCATTCATTCGATGAGATCGTGAATGCACTCCTGGGCCAGCTTATGAAGAACGTGCTTGGCGACTCCGGTCTTGGGGGACTATCAAAGGGCTCGGCATCTACCGGAGGTCGTCCATATTTCGATCAATCAGTATCTTCGACGGATAGCACGA
>JAQBRK010000038.1 GCA_028286505.1 Parcubacteria group bacterium | reverse complement strand
CCTCAAAATCCTCAGTAAGGATCGTGAGAAACAGATCCGCCTTGTCGTTGAAGTTGGCGAATACCGCACCGGTCGACATAGTGGAGCGCGCAGCGATGTCCCGTATGGTTGCGCCTTGGTAACCATGCTCTCCAAACAAGCACCGTGCGGCCTCGAGAACCTTTTCTCGGGTGCGCGCCTTGGATTGATCTCTCAAAGTAACTTTCTTCTCTACCGTAGCGTTCATGCTCTGGGCCTCCTGGTCCCTGGCGACACCCTACTCCCCTTTCTTCCTTGACGCAAACGCACATCGTGGTATCTTATTTATATCTGAAATGTCCGCACCCGCGGGCATTTCTCTTTAAAAGAGAGTTCAGGATAGCTTCTTTAAAATGCACAGCTGCGAGGCGCGAGCGAGGAACGAAATGAGCCGTGTCGGGTATACGGCGAATAAGTATCGGAGCGAGCAACAATGCAGGTGGGGATTTAAAAAAGCTCGGTGCTACAACTAAATAAACGCATATGTTGGATCTCAAGACTATAAATTCGGTGCTCGGAGAGTTCGAAGAACGCGGTATCACCAAGGAAGTAATGGTCGACGCTATCGAAAGCGCGATGGCCACCGCTTACAAAAAAGAATACGGAAAGCGCGGACAAGTGGTTCGCGGAAAGCTCGACATGAATTCGGGCACCGTTACCTTTGAGCAGATAAAGACCGTGGTCGACGAGACCATGGTGCGCTTCCCCGAGGAAGGAGAAGTGATAGAGGAACTTCCCCACCACCATCCGCATCATGACCGCGAAGAGGAGGTTGCCGAAGGCGAACTCCCCCGCTACGACGCCGAGAAGCACATGTTGCTCGAGGACGCACAGCGCATCAAACGAGGCGCTTCGCTTGGTGAGGAGATTATCTTCCCGCTCGAGCCCCAGGATGATTTCGGACGCATCGCGGCACAGACCGCGAAGCAGGTCGTCATCCAGAAGATCCGTGAAGCCGAGAAGCTCTCCATCCTCGACGAGTTCGGTCACAAGAAGGGCGAAATAGTTTCCGGTATCGTGCAGCGCGTCGAGCGTGGTGCGATATTCATCGACCTCGGTCGTGCAACCGGCATCATTCCCTACGAAGAGCAGATTCCAGGCGAACGTTATCGTCCGGGAGAGCGCATTCGCGCGTACCTGTACGCGGTAGACGAAGGATTCCGCGGCGTCTACCTGCGCCTCTCGCGCAGCCACCCGCGCTTCTTGATAAAACTCTTTGAAATGGAGGCGCCTGAACTTGCGAGCGGCTCCATCGAAGTGAAAGGCATCGCGCGCGAACCGGGTTCTCGCACGAAGATTGCCATTGCATCCGTTGATCCGCATGTGGATCCCGTCGGCTCTCTCGTTGGTCAGCGCGGCGTACGCGTTTCGACCGTCATGAGCGAGCTCGGTGGCGAACGCATCGACATCATCGAATGGTCCGAAGACCAAACCGCGTTCATCAAGGAGTCCCTCTCCCCTGCTACGGTTCTCGAAGTAGAAATGAACGAAGCCGACCATCGCGCCAAAGTGACCGTTTCCGACGATCAGCAGTCCCTTGCTATCGGTCGCGGCGGACAGAACGTCCGTCTTGCCGCAAAGCTCACGGGCTGGAACATCGACATCAATTCGACCGGCGCGTCCGAAAGTTTCTCCGCACCGGCTCCCGAAGTTGAGACGCCCGAAGGCGCAAGCGACGAGACCATCGCTGAAGTCGAAGCAGCCGAAGACCAGGATCCTGCAGTAGCTGCCGGCATCGACCCGACCGAGACCGAATCGATTCTTGCTGAAGACGATAGCCAGGACAACACCCTTCCTGCCGAAGAGGAGAGCACTATTAACGAGAACGTTTCCATCGCTGACTCCCAGGAGTCACGTGACGAAACTTCCGAGACCGTTGCCGATAACGCATAATAGGAACATGAATCTTCTGCACGATATCGCTCCAGGCACAAAGGATGAGATGAATGTAATCATCGAAATCCCCCGCGGCTCGAAGAATAAATATGAGATAGATAAGGAAACCGGGATAATCGCGCTCGACCGCGTCATGCATAGCGCTCAGGACTATCCGTTCGACTACGGATTCGTACCGCAGACGCTATGGGACGATGGTGACGCGCTTGATGTCGTGCTCCTCACGACGTATCCCCTCTTTCCGGGCATTCTCGTTCGCGCTCGTCCTGTCGGCACCATGCCTATGGTGGACGGCGGAGAGTCCGATGCGAAAATCATTGCCGTACCGGTGGATGACCCGCGCTTCTCAGAAGTTCAGGATATCGGGGACGTAAATCCCCACACCCTGAAAGAGATTGCCCATTTCTTCATGACCTACAAGCAAATTCAGAAGAAAGAAGTGACCATAGGAGAGTTCGCGGGAAAGGATGCTGCTCAAGCGGCATTCGCTCACTCAATCGAACTGTACGCGAGTAAGAAGTAAGCTGAATGCTACAGAAAAAGCCGCGAAGCACAGCTTCGCGGCTTTTTCTGTCCCCAGCTTTCGGGAATGAAGCAGGCGGGCATATACTTTAGGTATGGAAACAGCTTCAACCACCCCCGCTTCAGTGGACTCACCCGTAACGGCATCTCATCCGGCCGATATGCCGATCCCGGTATTCGATCCGGCGCCTCCGCACGACTACAGCAAGGGCGGCTCGACCGGAAGCGTCATCGCCATCCTCCTCATCGTATTCTTGCTTGTCGTCGGCGCCTTCTACGTGTGGGGTCAGCGGCTTGCGGAGCAGCGTGCGAGTCAGGTCATACACGCGGTCGGTCAATAACCGCCACGCGTGCGCGCACCTTCCCTTTTTGTTACCATGCCCTCACCTAACGGCTTTTACCTATGAAACACACACTTCCAAGCGCATCCATGCTCGTACCGATGGTTATCGAGAAATCCCAGTTCGGGGAGCGAGCATACGACATTTACTCTCGCCTCCTCCGCGAGCGCATCGTGTTCCTCGGTGGCGGCATCGATGATGACACCGCGAACCTCATCATCTCCCAGCTCCTCTTCCTCGAAGCGGAAGACCCGAAGAAAGATATCTATCTCTACGTGAACTCGCCGGGCGGCCACGTGCACTCCGGTCTCGCTATCGTCGACGCTATGAACCACATCAAACCAGACGTTGCGACGGTCGCCGTCGGTATGGCCGCATCTATGGGCTCTATCATTCTTGCTTCCGGTGCCAAGGGTAAGCGTTTCGCCCTACCAAACGCCGACATCATGATCCATCAGCCGCATGGCGGAGCCGAAGGACAAGCGACCGATATCGAAATAAGCGCGAAGCGCATTCTCTCGCTCCGCGACCGTCTCAATAAGATTCTCGCGAAACAAAGCGGCCAGCCGCTTGAGAAAATCGAGCGCGACGTTGACCGCGATTTCTTCCTTACGGCGGATGAGGCGAAGAAGTATGGGATTGTGGACGTTGTCTACAAAGTAAAGTAGGAGCACGTTAAAAAATCCTCATCTGCTGCGTTGTTCGCTGCAGTCCTCTCTCACCGTATAGCACATACGGCTCGTTGCGGGCTTCGCGAACGCCTTGCATCTGAGGTTTTTAAACGCACTCGAATCATGTCATCTACGTAACGACGCCCCGTCCGGTTTCCCGGACGGGGCGCTTTCGTTTACGAAGCTTTCCTGAGTTCCATAAGTTGCTGGGCCATCCAATGGCGGCCAAGCACCGTATGAGAACGACAAAACGGGTGCCAGGTCTTCACTCCGCACTCTCGTTCCTGGCCCTTGTCATCTTCTACGGGCCAGGTGCATCGGAATTGCCTGCGCGCTGCCGGTAGGGCTTTCAATTCGGCTTTCGCTTCTTCTTGTGGAGACTGAACTGCTGCCTTGCGGGTAGCCCAGCTCTTAGCTCCTCGATTGCCGTGCGCGGAAAGCAGTTCCTGGCCTTCTTTCGGGAACAATTCCAGAATTCGTGCCGGAATCCCCTTGTTACGCATAGCTGCCGCGACCGCGCTCTCGGTGATTCGTTCCGGGAAGCAGTCGCTGAGAAGGGTGGCAAGTTTTTCGTTCGTCAGCCCTCTTTTGATGCCGTCCACCAGAACCCGAATACGGTCGTCGTCCCAGATCCACCCGGTTTTGCTCTTTCCCATTTCCGTCCCTCTCGCATCTGTCCTGCTTTCAGGTATATACCTCTCGCTCTGCCCTGTCTACGGTTTCATGCGTCCGCCAGTCATCCGTGATACCCTGCCCGTGTACCGACACAACCGCATTCCTTTACGCCCGCATCTCCGAATATCCTTTGAAATCGCTCTAAATCCGCATTCCCGCAAGGGCTGCGGCACATGGTATGTCTATAAAACTAATATTGAGTCTCTTGGCCCTTTCCGGACTCGCCGGAATCGCTCTTGGGTATGTCCTACGTCTTTTAATAGCGCTCGGTCAGCGTGGCTCTTTGGAATTGGAAATCAAGCAGCAAATGCTCGAAGCTAAGGAAAAAGCCAGCAAAATACTGCGTGACGCGGAAGAACGCGCTGAACGTGTTGAAGAAGAACACGAGAAGCCGCTTCGTGAACGCGAAGACACTTTGAAAAAAGCGGCAGAACGCCTCGGGAAACGCGAAGAATTCCTTGATGAACGTGAACGTGCTCTTGTCGACGAAGCGGATGATGTGCGTAACCGCGAGAACGAAGCAGCGAATATAAAGCGCGAAGCCGAAAAACTTCGTGATGAACGTCGTCTCGAGCTCGTGCGTCTCGGTCGTCTTTCGGAAAATGAAGCCAAGGATGCTCTCATGAAAGACCTTGAAGAAAGCCAATCCGAGGCGCTTCTCGCGCGTATGCAGAAGCTTGAGGCACACGGCCGCGCACAGCTGGAAGACAAAGCCCGCTCCATTCTTCTCTCCTCCATTCACCGCATGGCAGCGAACGTAAACAGTGAAGTCATGACGCTTTCCGTCGCGATTCCGTCCGAAGAGATAAAGGGGAAGGTCATCGGAAAAGAAGGCCGTAATATCAAGGCATTTGAGC
>JAQBRK010000014.1 GCA_028286505.1 Parcubacteria group bacterium | reverse complement strand
TTTTGTACGGATGGAGCACGTACGAACGCATCTGACTGCCCCATTCGTTCGCCGTGGTAGCCGCAATGGAGCGCCCCTTCGCGGTCGCCTCCTCATCCGCGAGCTGTTTTGCGTAGAGTTTTGATTTTATGAGGTCGAGAGCCTTCTCACGGTTCGCCTGCTGGCTACGTTCGCTTGAAACATGGACCGAGACGCCGGTCGGGATATGCACGATGCGCACGGCGGTCTCGCGCTTATTCACGTTCTGGCCCCCTGCTCCACCGGACTTCGCGAATTGCATGTCGAGATCATCATCTTTGAGCTCGATGGCGCCTCCGGGCACCACCGTCGGGAGCACCTCGACCAGAGCAAAACTCGTCTGACGCTTGGCGTTCGAGTTGAAGGGTGAGATACGCACGAGACGATGCACCCCAGCTTCGTGCTTCAACCTTCCGAACACCCCCTTACCGCTTATCTCAAGCAGGACGTTTCGGTAACCTCCATGGTCGTTCTCATTGCTGTGGAGCTCCCGCACGCCCCATCCCTTGCTGCTCGCGTACCCTTCATACATGCGGCGCAGCATGCGCGCGAAGTCTTCCGCATCGTCGCCGCCCGCTCCCGCGAGCACGGCGAGCGTGGCGCCGCCCGCGTCATGCTCGTCGCCCGAGCCCCCTTCCTTGAGAGATTGGTATTCGCGTACTATCGCCTGCGCCGCATCTTTGTCCTGCCAGAAATCCGCCGCAGCCATCGCTGCTTCTATTTCGAGTATTCGTGCTTCACTTCCGGTCATGCGGGGAGTATAGCAAAACAACGCCTTGCAGGGCGTTGTTTTGCTATTGGAGCCGAAGGCCGGATTCGAACCGGCGACATTTCGCTTACGATGCGAACGCTCTACCAACTGAGCTACTTCGGCGAGGTCGACAGACTATATCACGAAGAACTGTCCTTGCGAGTTCGTTTTCGATATGCGACGCCAGCTTCTTGCACACGCTTGCTTATGACTCGGTCCGGCCTCCCCTTACCTTTATTCAAAGCAGCGTATGTTGGACTCAGGGCGTCGCAATTGGGACAGACCAACCTAAGATTTTCCTCAGAGTTATTTCTCCAGTTTCCATCGATGTGGTCAGCCACGAGTGGGACAACCCCGCTCTTGGGATTTGTCATGGACCATTCGCATATACAACACTTGTTTCCATACTTCTCTCGTAGATATCTTTTGACATGCAGCGACACTACACCCATAGCGATAAGTCCGCTTTCCTTTCCAACTTTCCAATCCTGTATATATTTCTCATGCTGAAATCCCATCTGACAGGTATTACTGCAATAAATATATCCAGCACGTTCGGTTTCTTTTAAACACACCCGGCATTTATCTGGCATTTTCTTCAGTCGAGGCATTCTCTTAAGTATAACCTTAGGTTACGACCAGTACCGCCGCTTCGGAGTGGTCGTGTTTATATGGTGAGCTATTTCGGAGGATGCTTTTTCCAGACTATGGCTGCGCCAATGGCACCAAGAGCGGCTCCGATCATATTGAAGAACAAATCGAGCGCGGTGTTGTAGTAACCTCCCACGCCGGTGTCCGGAAGCGTTATTTTCGTAATAAACTCAATGACCTCATTCAGGGCCCCGCACCCGTTCGCCACCATGAAAGCGATTACAGCGAGCATGATGCGCGACAGCGGCGTCGAGCGGGCGAGGAGCGCATATGTGATGAGTGCAGCAAAGATCGCGCCTAAAGGATGGACGAGCTGATCGAACTTCCAGATGGTTAGTCCGGTCCAATTGGGGATGGGTATGAGGACGTAGTCGTAGAGCTTAGCGCCATGAACCAGAAGTCCTCCGCCAGCGAGGTGCAACGCGCCAAGTATCGAAAGCAGCCAGAGCATCCAGAGCGGAATACCGAAGCGCAGATAGCACCATGCGGCAAACCCGAGAATCGCGACCAGTACCACCACATAGGCCAGGAACTCGGTATTCCCAATATGTACCAAGTAGAGCGTGCCCGCAGTTACGTAGATAAGCGTGAATGCGAGGAGGATTATCTCGCCAAGTCGTTTGAGTCGAATCATGTAAGAGAGGGTACCACTTTTTTTGTAGGCGTGAGGCGATCGATAATTACTTCTTCCCCGTTAGGTTGGTCGGCAAGCATTTTTCGTGCCTCTTCGGGTGCGAGCCACAGCCGAGAACCGTTCGCCGTATCATCGCTTCCGAACCTTCCGTGATACGCGCTTTCGAAATTTGCCTGGAAATATACGACGGTCTTCTCGGTCACGGCTCCGTCGTACCGCTTATAAGGTCTGGTGAGCGTCCCTAGGTAATGAATTAGATGCGGTACCACTTGCACTTGTTCGAGCACGAGGCGATGCGTCGCCATAACGAAGTGCTCATCAGTGGACATGGTTTCGCGCGGAAGGGTGTAACTACCGTCAGGATCCTTCACCAGCGCCACTTTGCCTTCCGTGTCTATAAGCACGACCCCGGCATACAAGTGCCAGGGATGGTGGGCTTCGCCCCGGAGCGCGAATATCTCGCTATCTCGCATGCGTGGATTGTTGCGTTGTTAGTATGAATTCCCGATGAGAATTCATGATTTGAGCCGACGGTGAGAATTGGCTCCCGTCACTAAACTCGCGGACTCGTTAAGTGCGCCAGCCCGGCCTCGCACGCCTCGCGGACTCGGCGTGTTCCGGCTTTCAATTCTCCTAGGTATGCTACCCATACCTAGATATGTTCTAACGTTAGTGAGCCGACGGTGAGAATTGAACTCACGACCTACTCCTTACCATGGAGTTGCTCTACCCCTGAGCTACGTCGGCGAACGAGGGTAAAAGGAATGTACCTTCCTAGGTATATTCCTTTTCGCCCGAGAGAGCACTGACGCAAGCTCTCTGCTTACGTCGGCGACCTCGGTCTTCGGATAGTACGGTATTCGGACAGGCTTATCAATCCTTTAGCTGTCCCCTTCCCTACGACCTTCTTTCCCCAGGATTGGTATTCTTAAGGAGTACTTATCCATAGCACTCGTTCGCATGAATCATATGAACAACGCAGGTGCCTGCACCTGCCCTCATCACAAGTCCGGCGCGATCATTATCATACTTCTCGGCCTTACGTTCCTTCTCGGAACGATGGGAGTCCTTTCAAGTATGATCGTCGGCTACGCTCTTCCGGTGCTTGTCATTCTCCTTGGAATAACGAAGCTTATGGGAGGAAGCTGCAAGTGCTACGCGAAAGCGTAACCCATCCCTCTTGGATAAAGAACGCGCCTGCTCTGCAGGCGCGTTCTTTATTGTTCTGCAAGCGCTTTGGCGCCGTAGAGCCCCGAACTGTCGCCGAGCGATGCTCGAAAAAGCGGTGGTGCGTTATCGCCGCGCAGTCGGATGAGTTCGTCTATATTGAAACCGGTCTTCTCGTTAACAAGCGAGCCGCCCAGCACGATGACGTCGGGATTCCATGACGAAGCCATATTTTGAATACCTTCGAGAAGAAGCGGGGTGAGTTCTTTCCAGACCGAAGCGGGTAGTGCTTCCAGTTTATTGCCATATCGCGTTTCGAGCGATTTGCCGCCGATGCATTCCTCTAGTGTTCTGCCGTCTTGAAGCGTGATGATGCCGTACCGCATGCTGCCGTCGCTCGAGTGCGGTTCGATGTTGCCATCTATGATTCGACTCGTACCCACTCCCGAACCGATGCCGAGATACGCAACGCTGCCGTAACCTTTTCCTGCACCATAGACGGCTTCGCCAAGTCCGGCGAGTTCCGCGTCATTGCGAATAGTCACGTGTGCCGCAAGCGCCAAGGTAAGCTTTGCGGCAAGCGCGTAGCCACCCCACTCGGGCAAATTCGTTGAGAAAACGATCGAACCGTCTTCCGCAACGATAGCTGCCACGCCGCCGATAACCGAATCCACGTCGATAGACACGCTTCGCACGGCATCTACCAAGGCATGCATGGCTTCTTCGGGGTCCTGGGGCGTATGGACGCGCGACACGGGCCCAATGCCGTCCCCGGTCACTGCAGCAACGCGCATGTGGGTTCCTCCGATATCGAAAACGATATGGGTCATATGAGCGTTTTGAATTCGGCGATGAGCGGTTGCGTATCTGGGTCGATACCACGAGTTTCAGCGAGGTGGTGTGCAGCAAAGAGAAAACGTAACCACACGCTAATGAGTGCCCTGCCTTGTTCAGATGCCCCAGATCCATCGTACGTATCGTTTGCTGGCGATCGCGCATGAGCTTCTCGAAGACATGCATGCGTTTCAGGATACGAGGATCGTCGCATTCGTCGCGAATGAGCATCAT
>JAQBRK010000046.1 GCA_028286505.1 Parcubacteria group bacterium | reverse complement strand
CCCGACGGAATGAGCACATTCCGCCTCCTTGAGGCCCTACCGGTCCGAGAGGATGGCATCTTCATGCATAAAAGCTTCAGCCCACGGACGAGGGTCTTCCGTTACGATACCGGTGCCACGCACCACGGCCGTGAGCGGGTCGGCTGCGATGTGTACCGGCACGCCGAGCATTTTCGCGAGGAGTTCCGGCAGTCCCCGCAGCAGCGCACCACCACCGAAGACCGTGACCCCGTGCTGCAACACGTCGGAAAGGAGTTCGGGCGGGGTCGCTTCGATGACTTCGCGCATCGCTTCCATGAGGCTGTCGAGCGAGGGTGAAAGCGCTTCGCGAATATGTACGTCGGTGAGAACTATTTCACGCGGGAGGCCGGTTGCAAGGTCGCGTCCGCGCACCGCGCGCTCGAGCGGCTCATCAAGCGGCAGTACGGAGCCGATGGCGATTTTCGTATCTTCCGCCGTCTTCTCGCCGACCGCGAGCTGGAATTCGCTTCGTATGAAGTCCGCGATGTTCTCGTTGAAACGGTCTCCGGCAACTTGCGACGATTTGCTCGCCACCGTTCCTCCGAGCGCGAGTACCGCGATGTCGGTCGTGCCGCCCCCAATATCGAGCACCATGGTGCCGACGGCGTCATTGATGGGAAGCTTCGCACCGATGGCGCCCGCCATCGGTTCTTCCATGATGTACACCTCGCGAGCGCCCGCGGTAAGCGCGGCGTCGCGCACCGCACGGCTTTCCACGTTCGTTACGCCGGTCGGTACGCCAATAACGACGCGCGGACCGAGAAGTCGCGAGCGTCCGCCCTGCGCCTTATTGATAAGGTACGCAAGCAGCTCTTCGGTCACTTCGAAGTCGGAGATGACGCCATGCGAGAGCGGTCGGACGGCCCGAATGTGCGGCGGTGTCTTGCCGAGCATCGCTTTCGCGACGGCGCCGACCGCGACCACCTGCCCCGTCTTGTCATTCATCGCAACGACGGACGGTTCGTTGATGACGATGCCGCGGCCGCGCACGTACACCAGCGTATTCGCCGTACCGAGGTCGATACCGATATCGCTTGAGAAAAGCGAGTTACGAGAGAAACGGAGACGAGCCATAGCTAGCGGGTGAGGAAGTCCTCGCGGGAAAGTTTGGAAACTTCGCCCGTTGCCCTGTTCACGAGCTCGACCATGCCGCTCTTGAGGGTGTCCTTTCCGACGATAACGCGCCACGGAATACCGATAAGGTCCGAGTCCGCGAATTTTTCTCCCGCACGCGCGTCGCGGTCATCATACAGAACCGAACCGGTCAGCATGTCGCCATACAGCGCATCGGCAAATGCCTTCACGTCCGCGTCGTCCGGCGCAAGCGAGAGCAGATGGTAGCGGAACGGTGCGACCGCTTCCGGCCACACGATGCCCTTCTCGTCGGCGAGTGCTTCCACGATGACGCCCATGAGGCGCGTGATACCAAGACCGTAGCATCCTTCAATCGGATACTGGTCGATGCCTTCAGCGTCCTTGTACATAAATTTGAAGTCCTTCGCGTATTTCTGGCCGAGGTCGAACACGTTCCCGACTTCAGAAGCAACTCCTGCCTTAAGCGTTCCCTTGCTGCACGAAGGGCACGTGTCGCCCTCTTTTACTTTCGCTACTTCCTCGTTAACGCAGTAATCGCATTCCTCGCAGTAGAAAATGGTGTCTTCGCCCGCGTCGGTAAGGACCATGAATTCGTAGGAGATTTTTTCGGAGAAACTTCCGCCTGACGCTTCCGTAACTTTTGCGGTCAAATTGCATTCCCTGTAAATACGCAGATATGCTTCTTTTACGATGGCGTAGAAGCGGTCGAAGTCCTCTTGAGACGTATGGAAACTGTACATGTCCTTCATGCCGAATTCGCGTCCGCGCATGATGCCGGACTTCGCGCGAAGCTCGTCGCGATACTTCTGCCCTATCTGATAAAGCGCTATCGGAAAATCCTTGTAGGAGTTCGCGTATTCCTGCGCGATAGGCGCAACTATTTCTTCCTCGCTTTGTCCGAGAGCATATTCTTTCTCCGTGCGGCTCATGAGCTTGAAGAGCACGTCCACGCCGTCCCACGCACCGGTCTGCTTCCACGGCTCCGACGGATGCAGTGTCGCCATGCGCAGTTCCTGTCCTCCGATGGCATCCATCTCGCGCCGAACGATGCGCTCGATGTTGGCTAGGACTTTTATGCCGAGAGGAAGATAGGAGTACACTCCCGCCATTTCTTTTTTTACGTACCCCGCACGGATGAGTAGCTGGGCATTCTTTGCCTCTTCGTCTTTAGGCGCGTCGCGCCTCGTTTTCGTGAAAAGCTGGCTTTGCCGCATGTTCCCGTCAGTATAGCGCCCTTGAGTTTGAAGGCAAAAGTGAGCCGCCCGGTCCTTTCGGAGCCGGGCGGTAAAGAAATCTACGACTGTTGACCGGAGCCCATGACCGAATCGAGTATGACTCGCTGTTGCTGCCACATGAATCGCCCGAATCGTTCGGCGAGTCTGTTCAATAGTGCGGCGTTGTTACGTTCATCTTGATTCAGGTTTCTTTCCTTGCGTTCCTGCGCCTGGAAAGAAAGCGAGGCAGAAATCGCGCCGAAGTAAACTTGGAGTGCCGCGTGATGGGCGGGAATCCGGCGATGCACGAGCGGTGTGCCTAACTTGTCGGATGAGCTAAGTAGGACGACACCGACGAATTCCTCGTGAGTTAGCCAGGTTTTGAACCATGGCGCTTTGTCCTCGGCATGTCGGATTGTCATATCCGCAAACCAATCGGCGATAAGGTGTGACGCTTGAGTACCGGGAACTATCTTAAGATCGGACAGGCGTACGGGAGTCTGGGAACTCCCCTTGTTAGCCCGAATATACAACGCACGTTCGACCGTTCCGGCAACATGACCTTCGGCCATAAAGATGTCGGTAGAAAAATGGCCATACGTGCCACCGCTAACCGATAGCAAAGTACGTACAACGAGCTGCGTGGTCGCAGTCCGGAGCACTGCCTCGATAAATGTTGCGGGCTCTTCAATCGTCTTTGGCATCATTCCTCCAGTCGCCTATCTCACCAACGTAGAATCGGCTATGGCTATGACATCCCCACCATTGGGAACATCTGGCCGCACTATGCAACACACACGGATAAATAGCTACACGAAGAACTTGAAGATATCGTGCGCGGTGATGACGAGCATCAGGAGAATAAGCAGGCCGAACCCGACGGTGTTCACGGCGCGCGAGGCTGCAGCCGGGAGTGGTCGTCTGATGACCGCTTCGATGGCGACGAACAGGAGCCGCCCGCCGTCGAGCGCCGGTATCGGCAAGAAGTTAATGAGTGCAAGATTTATTGAAATGATGGCCATGAGCCCAAGGAGTGCCGCGATGCCGTGCGAGGACGCACTGCCGACGGCGCCTGCGATACCCACAGGACCCGACACCTGAGAAAGGTCGGCAGTGAAAGTCGCGAGACCCGAGAAGAAATGCCAGAGGCCGACCGCGGTCTCTTTTGTAATTTCCCACGTAATTTTGAGGCCCTCCCACGGTGCCTGTAGAAGCGGCACCGGAATCACGCCCGCCGCAGCGACCGATACGCCAAGCGCGGGGCGGGTCGGGTCGTCCTTGATAACGCCTGCTCGAGGCTGTGCGGTAAGCGTAAGTGGTTTGTCGTTACGGAGCACATGAATGGTGAGCGGCTCGTTAGCGGTATCGCTGCCGATGAATTTCGTGAACTCAACCGGATCGAGCGTCGTGTAATTGCGCGAGCCCATCGTCGCGAGCGTAATGGCATCTCCCGGCATGAGCCCTGCTTCTGCTGCCGGAGAACCCGGAAGAACTCCCGCAACCAGAAGTACCGGATTTTTTGCGATAGCCATTTCTTCCGGCGTGAGCGCGCGGCTGGTACCGAGCGCGAGCGTTGCCGTCAAAAGCAGCCACGCAAGAACGAGGTTCATGGCGATGCCTGCGACAAGCACGAGCGCCTGCTGAATTTTGGGACGAGACCCGAAGGCACGAGCTATGTCCTGCGTACCCTCCACCTTATCCTGCATATCTTCCCCGTAAATACGAACGAAGCCACCGAACGGAAGCCAGTTCAGCGTGTATTCGGTCTCACCTTTCTTAAAGCCCCAAGCGCGTGGCGGGTACCCTATGCCGAACTCGTCGACACGCATGCCGCAGATCTTCGCCACGATGAAGTGGCCGAGCTCGTGCACGACGATAAGCACTACAAGAACTAATATAAATAATACAATTGTCATGGTTACCAGTTTGACGGAAGCGATTTGTTATCGGGGTATTCGGTTAACCATCGGAGGGCGCGCGACCTGCTCGGATGCTTTAATTTACGCAAAGCCTTGGCTTCAATTTGGCGAATTCTTTCGGGAGATGAGCCGTAGTCGTCCCCTATTTCCTGAAAGGTTTGTTCGTCGATACCCGAAATCCCGAATCGTGACCGAATGGTTCTCTCTTCACGAGGAGTGAGTGTGAGGAGCTTCGCACTTATAATTCGTTCCATGTCTCGCTTGAGTACGCCTCTCTCCATATCCATACTCGGCTCTTCAAGTACGCCATGGGGAACGTTTTCGCGATCCAGGACATTATCTTCGTCATCCGATAGGGGATCAAAGGCAGCATTTAACAAATACAGGCGTTCGAGACGGTCGAGCCCTACGCCGTTTACGGGAATTTTGGTTTCCGAGCTCATGCCCGACTTCATTCTATGGTCCGGAATCTCCGCGAACACGTCTTCGGGACGCAGCTCACCGTCGATTGCAACATTCTTTTTCGCACGCACGAGTTCTGAGGCTTTTTGTCCCACATACGCCGGGACACGAATAGTGCTGCGCTTCTCGGAAAGGAATAATCTGACACGCTCTTCGATATGAATCATGGCATGCGTGGAAAATTTACCCTTCTCGGAATCCTGCGTGGCTATCGCATCCAAGAGCCCTATCATTCCTTCTTGGAACATATCATCCATGTCACCGCCGCGTAATTTATGGAAACGCGTAACCACTTTCAGTACCAATCCGGTGTTGATTTGAACGAGAGTCGTAATTGAAGCTGCATCGCCTTCCTGTGCTTTCACTAGAAGCTCAGCTTGTTCTTCGTTCGAAATCTCCTTACCGGACCGTTTTTCGCGCAATACTCTCCCTTCCCACACGTATTTTTGCGGAAATAAGCGAAGACTCGGAAGGAACCCGATGGTCGTTCTGAATTCTTCATCGTCAGAATCGACAATCCCTTGATCGAACTTATCTACGAGATCGGCGATTTCAGTGTCGACGCCCGGTTCAAGTCTCTCACTCTTACTTTCTGACCGTTCCCGGACTTGTTCTTTTTTCTTTTCGGAAAAGGTCGCCGAGGTATCTTTCAATTGCTCGCTCAGCGTTTGCGGATAGACAGCGGGAAAACGCGCAGCGCCATCGGCACCACCCATAGCTTCCTCACGTGGGACTCGTACGGAAACGGTTTCGAGACCCTTTTCAACGAATCCCGCACTTCGTAGCTTCGCCAGGTCACGATGATGATCGATGATGAGTTGTCCGCTCTCTTCCCATGGGAAAATATTCAGATCGTAGAGCGTGTTCAGGATTTCTTCCTTTTGTGCGTGTGAAGAAAGCGGTATGACCATCTCGCGAGTACCCGCCTGAAGCGAGCGGCTCGATGCAGGCATGTCTTCAATGAGCCGTTTGAATTCGTTTACTGCAGCGATAGTAGTCTCTCGGTCTTTATTCCCGACTAGTTCAAAAAACTCCTCAGAAAAGGCTTCGGATTGTTTTTCTTTATCGCTGCGAGGCCAATGTGGGAACGGCATGATTAGTTCTCTATTTCAACTTCTTTCTTCTTCCCGATCGCCTCCAAACCTTCGTTGCCCTTATCGATGAGTTTCTGCAATTCTTCCTTATAGCGCTTCAAGTCGTCTTGCCCCATACCTCCTTCTTTTTCGGAAGCTTCGAGTTCTTTCATGGCGTCGGTGCGGTGACCGCGAAGCGTGATGCGTGCCTGCTCGAGACGGTCCTTCGCAAGTTTCTGGAGCATGCCGCGGCGTTCTGCCGTCAGTTCGGGGAACGAGACGCGTACGCCCTGGTCGTCGGACCCGACACCAACGCCGAGGTCGGCGTCGATGATGGCTTTCTCGATGTTCTTCGTGATGCTCTTGTCCCACGGAAGAATGCGTAGCGTGCGAGCATCTTCGATGGTGACGGATGCTACCTGCTGGATAGGCGTCAGTGCGCCGTATATTTCAGGCTTCACATTGTCGAGAATTTGCGGCGTCGCGCGACCGGTTCGGATACCGGTGAATTCCCGCTGGAGCCATTCCTCGGTTTCCTTGATGTGCGCGTTCAGCGCTTTGAAGTCATATGCCATTAGTCAGTAGTGTAGCAAATGAGTGCGTCTACGAGAATTATCAACGCCCCGGCGATTGCCGGGGCGAGGTGAAGTGAGAACTAGATCTAGGTAACAGGCTGGCTTGGTGCAGGCACGCTCCGAACCGGCTTCAGGACACGCGGCCCGGGTGTCGGGGTCGCGGCCGTAGTAGCTGCAGACCGAGAATACCTCCACGCAAGGAGCGGATGTTTGCTGGCAAGTTCGTCGACACAAGGTCGAATCATGGCCGCAAGAACGTTTTCCACCACTTGTCTCTGTATTTCCGGCGGAATCTTGTCGTCGCTGCGCACTGTTATGAGAGGCACTGCGACCTTGGAGCATGCGTCGATGAAGGCGTTCATCGTATCGACTTCGCGAGTGGAATAAGGTCCTTCCGGATCCCGCGTCGCGATTGCGCAGCCGGTCAGAACGAAAATCGATGAAAAGAGAAGAACGGCGAGTACACGCATCGGATAGCTCCCCAGGTATGTTCGTGCCGTAATGGTCGAACCTCACTGGAGTTATACCACGCTACAGACCCTTCGGTAGCGTGAGAAGGATATGCTCAAAAATGAGCTTGTAGGGCGCGGAGCGTTCGTGAAGTATCGGAATGAACCTATCAAGATCGCTCAAAAAGACTCGCAGCTCGGCATTCTCCTTTTTCTGTATCGAGTCATACCCTATCTGCATTAGTCCTTCCACCAGACGCAGGGCTTCGCCACGTGCAGCCTGCTTGTCTTCGTCTTTATCAGCTTTTGTTCGCTCAAGCAGTTTGGCGATGAGCTTTTCACGTTCAGCAAACGTTGCGGTAAGAAAG
>JAQBRK010000039.1 GCA_028286505.1 Parcubacteria group bacterium | reverse complement strand
GGAAACTCGCGAAGGAAACGAGAAAGGATAAGGAGAAAGCCATTCTCGGCCTTGCATCCGCTCCGGCAGACCCCGAACGTATCACCGAGTCTTCGGCCGTGAAGATCCGCGAACTGAAATTGCGGCTGGCGTGTCGAAAATAGATCACAAGTAGAGAATCGCCGCAGGCCCTGCCTGCGGCGTTCTTCTTTTGTATTTCATACGCGAGCGGTAGACTGCTCTTATTATGGCCACGTTCAAGATGCATTCCCCATTCCCGCCTGCCGGCGACCAGCCAAAGGCTATCGAAAAGCTCACCAAAGGTGTGCAGGACGGTCTCACCAACCAAACGCTCTTGGGCGTTACCGGCTCTGGAAAGACCTACACGATAGCGAACGTCATTCAGAACATCGGAAAACCGACGCTCGTGATGGCCCATAACAAGACCCTCGCAGCCCAGCTGGCTCAGGAGTACAGGGAATTCTTTCCGGAAAACGCCGTGCATTATTTCGTTTCCTACTACGACTACTATCAGCCGGAAGCGTATATCGCGCACTCCGATACGTTCATCGAGAAAGAAGCGCAGATAAATGCCGAAATAGACCGCCTTCGCCATGCCGCTACGCAAGCGCTTCTGACGCGTAAGGACGTCATCATCGTTGCCTCGGTATCAGCCATTTACGGACTCGGTTCTCCGAGCGAATACGAAAAGCACCACTTGAAGATACTGAAGGGAGGACAGGAGAATCGCGCCTCCCTCATTCGTAAGCTCGTCGGCATTTACTTCGAGCGCACGAACGCCGACCTCGAGCCCGGCAAACTCCGTGCCGTAGGGAACGCAGTGGAGGTCATGCCGGTCAACGAGCGAACCATTTATAAAATCACCTTCGACGGTGACGTAGTAGCGCACATCGATTGTCTCGACCCGGTTTCGCGTGCCAAGACCGGAGCACCGGATTCCATTTTCATCTTCCCGGCAAAACACTTCGTCTCAGGAGAGGATGAACGCAACCGCGCCCTCGAAAGCATCCGCCTCGAGCTCGACGAGCGCCTCGAACAGTTGAAGCGCGAAGAGAAGCCGCTTGAGCATGAACGCTTGAAGCGTCGCACGCAGCACGACCTCGCCATGATTCGCGAGATGGGCTACACGAGCGGAATCGAGAACTACTCCCGCCACTTCGACGGTCGTGCGCCCGGCGAGCCGCCCTTCACGCTCCTTTCGTACTTCCCGCACGCAAAAGACGGCACCGCCGAGTTCTTGACGGTCCTCGACGAGTCACACGTGACCGTTTCGCAAATTGGCGGCATGTATGCCGGCGATCGCTCGCGCAAGGACATTCTCGTGGAGCACGGCTTCCGTTTGCCTTCCGCGCGCGATAACCGTCCGCTTCGCTTCGAAGAATTCGAAAAGAACATCGGACAGGTCATATTCACGTCGGCTACGCCGGGCAACTACGAGCGTGAGCATTCGGTGGCGCCGCATGGCCAAGTCGTGGAGCAAATAATCCGTCCGACCGGGCTCATAGATCCGGAACTCGTCGTGCGTCCGGTTACCGAAGAGGGAACCTTTCCGGGCCAAATAGCGGATTTCATCACGGAGACCGCTGTCGTCATCAAGCGTGGCGGCCGTGCGCTCGCCACCACGCTCACGAAGCAGATGGCGGAAGACCTCTCCGAATTCCTTCGTGCCAAAGGCATCAAGTCGGAATATCTGCACTCAGACATCAAGACCATCGAGCGTATTGAAATATTGACCGCCTTCCGTCGCGGTGAGTTCGATATTCTGGTGGGAGTGAACTTGCTTCGCGAGGGTCTCGACCTTCCGGAAGTCGAGCTGGTGGGCATTCTCGACGCCGATAAGGAAGGTTTCCTTCGTTCGGAAACCTCGCTTATTCAAACCATCGGACGTGCCGCGCGTAACGTTCTCGGTCGCGTCATTCTCTACGCCGACACGATGACCGGCTCCATGGAGAAAGCTATCAGCGAAACGAATCGTCGCCGCACCATTCAAGAGGCGTACAACACCAAGCACGGCATTACCCCGGTCAGCATCAAGAAAGAGATACGTGACATCGCCGAATCGATGCGTAGCGTGCACCAGAAGACCGTGCATGACCTTCTCACGCTCGATGCCAAGCTCTACAAGGAAGACCCGGCAGCGTTCCTCAAGGATAAGCGTAAACAGATGGGCGAGGCGGTGGAGGCGCTCGACTTCGAAACCGCGGCCATTTTGCGTGATGAAATCTATATCCTCGAAGGCAAGGAACCGAAGGCTGCGCCTTCGTCCCGTGCTCGCAAGCGCGGTCGGTAGCATTGTCCGCCGGAACCGGTCGCGGCCCCGCAATCGGGTGCTCCCCTTACCACTTCTTGGTTATCTCAAGCGTGGAATAAGTGTGATTGATCGCAAAAGGCCCTGGTGCACAGTTGTCGCGGTATGAGAAGTGGTAAGGGGTGCTAAAATTTCCCTATGAGTACGCGCAAGCTCCTTTTTCTCCTATTTGGCGGAGCGCTTCTTCTCGTCACCCTTTTTGTCGCGGCCATCCTCTCCATAGCGTGGACTATTCTTAGTCCGCATCTGCCAAGCGAGATATCTCTCGGAGGAGTGTTGTTCCCCGGCTATATACCGCTCGTGGTTATCGGTGTGCTGGTTTTCCTGATAATCGGGCTTACGCTCGTGTTCCTCTATTTGCTTATTGATCGCATGCTCATCGAGCCGGTAAAGGACATCACGACTGCGATGCAGGAGTTCTCGGAGCATAACGAACGCGTGCCGCTTCCTGCTTTTACGAACACGACTCTTGAAGTGCGCACGCTCTCCACCGTCTTCCTGCAGTTCATCGATAGTGTCGAGAAGGTGCATGCGCGCGATATGGAAGTCTCGCGCGTTAAGTCGGATTTCATTTCGACTGCGGCTCACCAGCTTCGTACGCCTATGACGGGTATCCGCTGGGCACTCGAAGCGCTTCAAGCAAGCGCCCTCACTCCTGACCAGAAAGTGCTCATCGAGAGCGCGGTAGGGAAGAGCCATGACCTGGTTTCCATCGTGGGAACGCTCCTCGACATCTCGTCGATCGAGTCCGGCAAGTATAAATACAAGTTCGAACCGGTAGACATGAATCAGATGGTGGAAGAAATGGCTCGCGACTTCGCGCCACTCGCTCAAACGCGCCAGATTTCGCTCTACTACGCGAAAGGCGATGTCGCCTATCCTGCCGCAAAAGCCGATCGCGAACGTATCAAGTGGGTTCTCAATAATCTCGTTGAGAATGCCATTCGCTACACGCCTCCCGGCGGTTCGGTACAGCTTTCCATGGATGGTGGCGTTGGTCGCATCTTCGTGCGCGTGCGCGACACGGGAATCGGTATCCAGCCGGGTGACCGTTCGAGTATCTTCGAGCGCTTCTATCGTGCCCAGAACGCCGTACAGAAGGAGAACTCCGGTAACGGCCTCGGGCTGTATATCGCCCGCACTATCGCGACCGACCACGGCGGAGACCTTAATTTTGAGCCGAATAAGGATGGGCCGGGGACGACGTTCACTTTCTCCCTACCGGTGGCCGTGTAGGAACACACCAAAAGCCCGTTCTGCTGCGTTATGGGTCCCGACGATTCGCTTCACCGTATATCTCATACGTTTCCGCTCATCGTCCGCCCACGCCTCGCATCCGGAGCCATTTTAGGGGTTACGGGGGAGGTGATACACTTTCACTATGACTGAAACGAAATTCATCTTGGTCGTCGAAGACGACCCCATTCTAAAGAACCTCCTGGGCCACACGCTCGCGGGGAAGTATCAAACCCTCTATGCTAGCGATGGTAACGAAGCGCTTGCCCTTTTTGAACAGAATAAGCCCGCTCTCGTGCTTCTCGACCTCATGCTTCCTACGATGGACGGTTTCGCCGTTCTCGAGACCATTCGCAAGCGCACCGACGAGCTCGCACAGACTCCGGTCATCGTCGTTTCGAACCTCGGTCAGCAAAAGGATATCGACCGCGCGAAAACGCTTGGCGCTAACGACTACCTCATTAAGGCGGAAGTATCTATCGAAGAGATAGTTACCAAAATGGAAAGCGTTCTTGGTGTTTCCATTGCTGCAGCTCCTGTCATGCCTGAGGTGGCACCTGTTGCTGCCGCTATGCCGGCTCCCGTTGAAGCGGTTCCCGTAGCTGCCCCGGTTCCTGTCGAAATTCCTCCCGCAGCCCCGGTAGCGCAGATACCTGCAGCTGCTGCGCCCGTTGCTCCTGCGGTAGTGGAAGTTGCTCCGCAAATTGCACCCGCTCCGCTTGCTTCTCAGCCTGAAGTGCTACCGATGCCGGAAGCGCTCCCTCCTCAACCGCCCGCACCACCCATCACCTAAGACGTTCTTCACGCAAAGTGATATATTGATACCGTACCAGTCCCGCCACGGACTGGTCGTGCTACGTAGTACTACCTAATGGCTACCAAGAAAAAACAAACCGTTGAGGACCACACGCACTCGCACGCTGACGAATGGATCAGGGTGAAGGGTGCGCGTACCCATAACTTGAAGAATCTTTCGACCGAATTCCCTCGTGGCGCGATGACGGTCGTTACCGGTCTCTCGGGGTCCGGAAAGTCATCCCTCGCTTTCGATACCATTTTCGCGGAAGGGCAGCGTCGGTACGTTGAATCCCTTTCCGCCTATGCGCGCCAGTTCTTGAACCAGATGCAGAAGCCGGACGTGGATGAAATCACCGGCCTTTCTCCTGCCATTTCCATAGATCAAAAGTCCCGTTCCAACAATCCTCGCTCAACGGTCGCTACCGTTACCGAAATTTATGACTACCTGCGCGTGCTGTATGCACGTGCCGGCCAGCCGTATTGTACGAACCACGACATACCGATTTCCAAGCTTTCCAAGGAGGAGATGATAGGTATGGTCCAGAAGCGTATCGCTGCTAAGACCGGCGGAAGTGACGGTATTAAGGTAATGGACGTTTCCCTCGACCGAAGTACGGTAACTATTTTCGCTCCGGTAGTCGTCGGGCGTAAGGGCGAGTACTACCAGCTCCTCTATGACCTGCTTGGTAAGGGATACGAAAAGGCCGTCATCGACGGCAAGCTGCACTCGCTGCGCGAGAAGGTCGAGCTCGACCGTAACAAGCGTCATGACATCGACGCGCAGGTGGATTCCATCTTCGTTACGGAGTTCGTTCGTACCCCGGACGCAGCCCGTGAACGCCTTTCTGAGGCGCTTGAGCTCGCTCTTAAGGAAAGCGACGGTCTCGTGAAGATAAAGCACGCAGACGGGACCATGGAGACCCTTTCGGCGAAGTTTATCTGCCCGGACGACGGTGTCTCGTTCCCCGAGGTGGAACCGCGTCTTTTCTCTTTCAATAGTCCCTACGGCGCCTGCCCGAACTGTAACGGACTCGGCACCAAGTCGCTCTTCTCGAGCGAGGTTTGTCCGGTCTGCGAAGGGAAGCGCCTACGCCCTGAAGCGCTTCGCGTCTATTTACAGACTAAACAACAGGGAGAGCGTTTGAAAAAGGCTTCAGCTGCGCGGCGCGGGAAAGAGGTCGACGCAGGCGTACATGTAGGTACGACGGAGGAGATCTCTGGGACCCGCAACAAAGCAGATGGACCGTTTGAAAATGCTCTAGGTATTAATATCGTCGATTTCACGAACCTTTCCATTCGCGAGGCGAAGGATTTCATGGATCAGCTCGAGCTTTCCGAAATGCGTGCGGAAATCGCGTTCCCTATCATCCGCGAAATAACGAGCCGCTTGGACTTTATGCTGAACGTCGGTCTCGATTACCTCACGCTTAACCGTTCGGCAGCAACGCTCTCGGGCGGCGAGGCGCAGCGCATCCGTCTGGCGTCGCAGCTCGGTACCGGGCTCGTGGGAGCGCTGTACGTGCTTGATGAGCCGACCATCGGGCTGCATCAGCGCGATAACGACCGTCTTATTCAAACACTGCTCCGGCTTAAGGAGCTCGGCAACACCATTCTTGTCGTGGAGCATGACGAAGACACTATTTATGCATCCGATTACCTCATCGATATCGGACCGGGTGCGGGAACGCACGGCGGTAACGTGGTGGTTTCGGGATGGCTCGAAGAGCTGCTCACGGCGGAGAAGAATTCGAGCGGCTCAAGCACGCTCGCGTATCTTCGGGGCGAGAATGAAGTACCCGTGCCGGAAGAGCGCCGCACGAGCGAAAAGGGTTCTATCAAGATTCGCGGAGCAACGCTGCATAACCTTAAAAACCAGAACGTAGACGTGCCGCTCGGCAAACTCGTCGGTATCACCGGGGTCTCGGGCTCAGGCAAGTCCACCTTCCTCTACGACATTCTGCATAAGAACGTAGCGGCTCGCTTTGCTCGCCGCGAGGTAAAGCTCGAACACGTCTCCTCCATGACCGGTACCGAATACCTCGGTCGCGTCGTGCTCATCGACCAATCTCCTATCGGTCGCACGCCTCGTTCCAACCCTGCAACCTATACGGGTGCCTTTACGCATATTCGCGATATTTTCGCAGCAACTCCCGAAGCTCGCGCTCGCGGCTGGAAGCCGGGCCGGTTCTCCTTCAACGTCGCTGGCGGTCGCTGTGAAGCATGCCAAGGTAACGGGCAGATTGCGGTAGAAATGCACTTCCTTCCGACGGTGTACGTCACCTGCGATGTTTGTAACGGCACGCGCTTCATGCGCGAGACGCTCGAAGTGCGCTATCGCGGCAAGAACATTTTTGAAGTACTTCAAATGACCATCGAGGAAGCGGAAGTCTTCTTCAAGGAAATTCCCGCTATTAACGATAGGCTTGAGTCCCTGAACTCGACGGGTCTGCAATACCTTACGCTTGGTCAATCGGCGACGACGCTCTCCGGAGGCGAGGCACAGCGCGTGAAGATAGCTTCCGAGCTGTATCGCCCGATAACCATGAAGACGCTCTACCTGCTCGATGAGCCGACGGTGGGTCTTCACTACGATGATGTGCGAAAACTTCTCGAAATTCTCCAGGAACTGGTGCGGCGTGGTAATTCCGTGGTTGTCATCGAGCACAACCTCGACATCATCAAGGCGGCGGACCATATCATCGACTTCGGTCCCGAGGGAGGTGCTGGTGGTGGAAAGATAATTGCGAAGGGAACACCGGAGGAAGTTGCCGACACCGAGGGTTCCCATACGGGTGTCTATCTCGCGAAGATGCTCAAGAAGCAAGCGAAGAATAAGAAGAAGCAATAAAAGGTACCGGGTACCTTTTATTTTCAAATTCTTAATTGACAGTACCCTTAATACGAGCTATTGCTTAGGTAGGAAAATGATGGAAATGAAAGGAGTACCTTGGCATGACCATGCCCAGAACACTGACGAAACTCCGACACGGAGAAAGCGAAGGCAATTTCGCAAAACGTGCCTTTGAGCAAGGCACGCCCATCCTGGGAGAAGAAGCTCTCATGGCCGTCCACACCTCAGAACGTCGTCTGACGAAGCGAGGAATCGAGCAGGCAAAGGCAGCCGGTGCTTGGCTCAGAGAGAACTGGTATGACCCGGAACTCGATAAGGCTGGATTGCAACGCATGTATGTTTCGCCCTACGCGCGAGCGATGGAAACAGCTGGACATTTAGGCTTCGGCACTGACTGGCGGCCCGATGCACGCATCGTGGAAAGGAACTGGGGCGAGTTCGATCAAATGCCCTACGGCGACCGCCTGCGTCTTTTCGAAGAGCAACTCCAGTTACGCAAGAACTACGCGTTCTACTGGCGGCCAACCAACGGCGAGACGTTCCAGGATGTGTTCAACCGTTTACGAGATCTGCTTGGCACTCTGCATCGCGAGTGCAGCAACATGGACGTTCTCGAAGTCTCTCACGGCGAGACCATGTGGGTCGGTCGGGATGTGGTTGAAAAGCTTATGCCGCAAGAATTACGGGATGAACTGATGAATCAAACGGACCAGACTCGCATACACAACTGCCGCATCATTCAATACACGCGGCAATGCGAAGATGGTTCGTGGAGCGAGAGGCTCGAACGGATGCGTTTCATCAGTCCGGAAAGGGCCGATGACCCGAAGTTCAACACCAGCTGGCTTCCCATCAAGCGGAAGAAATGGTCGCATCAGGATTTGCTCGACTACGTTGGCGAGTTGCCCACTTTTATTCCTGAAGCTGCCTGAACTACCTCGCCCCGAAGCTTTGGCTTCGGGGCGAATTTACGTTATGGGTAAAATAGGGTCAGACCTTTTTTTAAAAATAAAGAACGAGCGGCCTGGTGGCCGCTCGTTGATAGATGTATTCGATTATGTCAGTCGCCAATCGGTTGTCGCAATTCCATCTCCTCATCTTCTGTGAGATAGGCGTTGAGCGAATCATCGACGTCGCAGTAGGTAAGCTTGGCCCAAAATGTCTCATTGAAAAGACCGGACGGGCTCGTTCTCCTTGCCGTCGAGGGACGGATGATGAGTACGTCTCCGACCCTGACGTGGTCATCCGTTAACACGGAAGTAAACTCACTCAGACCTAGGGCGCCCGAACCTCTGAAATAATGACCGCCCTTTGAAAAAGGCGAGATGATGCCGCTAAACGCGACATTACCATCTCGAATGATTTGTATCGTTTCGTCCAGGCAGTCGCGAGGTGGAGTTAACCTAAGGGCAGTTAACTCGTTTCCGTCAATGGCTCGAAAGAGGAATCGACGCCCACGGGGAGTGCTGATGACCTCGATACGAAGTTCGATTTGATGTTCGTCGCTCATGTCGCCCTCCGGCGTTGTTGATGTTCACCTGCCCGGACTATACAAGCTGTTCTCACGCAGTCAATGTTTCTGCACGCTGCTACACTGATACTTTAGAGTGCGTCTCGAACATTTAAAGAGGGAAAGAAGATGTCTGTCATTCCATATGACTACAAAGATCTTCGTCGTAGCCCTCGCTGGGACATTGACGGAGGACTTTGGTACGTATCACAAACCGTACCTAAGGATGGTTCGCCGACGCCTATGTATCGGCACAAACCGTCCATCAACGATATCTGCGCGCCGCTCTTCGGCTCATCGATAAAGGATACTAACGGCAAGATTACCGGGGTACGCTACCCGCGTCTTGAAGAACGGTATCGTCTCTTTCGTGAAGGTATCGAACTGGTCAAAGTATTTCGCGACTACAGCGATCTGTTTACCCTGGCTAAACACAGAAGACAGGTGACTCGGCGTGGCGGCATACCCATGGACATTCTTTTCTTCAATCTTGCCTGTGAAGCGAGGTTCTCGAAGAAGGAATGGGAGATGATAGCCACGCGCATGCCGGACCGCTCACCTATCTACAGTGCGTGCTGGCGCAGGGCTACGCTTGGTCCGGAAATCCTTGCTGCAGAATGAAATCGAGTCCGCCCCCGTAGCGGGCTCTTTTCCTTTCATGCACGCTACGGCACACTGGAGGGAATGGAACGCGCTCAACTACTCAAATACGACCTTCCCGACTGCCCTGGCGTGTATTTGTTCACGAAGGGCAAAGGTAAGGCGAAGAAAATCCTCTACGTAGGGAAGGCGACATCGCTCCGTGACCGAGTGCGCTCCTATTTCGATGACGACCTCATCGCTACCCGCGGGCCGCGGCTGGTGGATATGGTTACTCAGTCGGATGGCCTGATGCACGAGACGACCCCTACGGTGCTCGAGGCGCTCGTGCGCGAGGCAGCACTCATACGCGAGCATGACCCGAAAGCGAACGCGATGGGTAAGGACGACAAGACCTTCCTCCATGCCGTTATTACCGATGAAGAAATTCCGCGCGTACTCGCGATACGCGGGAAAGATATCGACTTCAAGAATAAAATGTCCGGCCTTCTCAAGCTGAAAGACATATACGGACCATTTCCCTCCGGGTATCAGCTGCGAGAGGCACTGCGGCTCATTCGTCGCATCTTTCCGTTCTACGACACGCCGCGACCTATCATTACTGAAAAAGGACTTCTCGGCAGGCGAGTCGACGGCGGTAATAAGCACCTTCAGGCTAATGTCGAATTCAATCGACAGATAGGGCAATACCCGCGCGACATGAATCGGGCGCAGTACCTGCGTTCTATACGTAACGTCTCGCTGTTCCTTTCGGGACGCGTAAAGGCGCTTCGCGTTCAGCTTAGGCGCGATATGAAAGTTGCTATCAAGAACGAAGATTTCGAAGATGCGGCCGTTATCAATCGCCAGCTATTCTCGCTCGACCACATTCAGGATGTCTCGCTCATCAAGGACGAATTCCGGAAAGAAGAGTCGGGGCCTCGTATCGAGGCATATGATACGGCGCACTTGGCTGGTACGAACGCCATTGGGGTGATGACCGTGATAGAGAACGGAACTCCGCTCAAGAGCGATTACCGTACGTTCAAGATTCGCGGTGTTGGTGGAAAATCATTGAATAACGACATCGCGTCGCTCAAAGAAATCCTTTCGCGTCGCATGGGTCATCCCGAATGGCAGTACCCGAAAGCTATCGTGGTGGATGGCGGCAAGACGCATAAGAAGGCAGCGGAAGAACTGCTTAAAGAGCTCGGTATCGGCATTCCGGTTGCGGCAGTCGTTAAGGACGAGAAACACCGTCCCAGGGAGGTTTTAGGGGGTATGCGAGCCCATATCACGGACGCCGATGCGGTTCTGGCGAACTCCGAGGCCCATCGTTTCTCGCTTGCAAACCACCGTAAGGCGCGCAGCCGCGCGATGCGTAAATTGCCATAACGAGGACGGCGTGGTTAGGTAGTTTGCAGTTCAACCTGGAGAGACCGAATGCTTAGTTTCGAACCCTTCGCCGATGAAGTCGGAGGACCGCTCATTGCACCGCCCGCGACGCCAAAGGCATGGCACATCCTTCTTCCTGACGATCTCGCCGTTGCGAAAGGCCTCGTTGAGCGCTTCATCGACGCGGTCAAGAAATTTCCGGAAACGTTCGAGAATGGCAATATCTGGCCTTCCATCTGCAGGTTGAAGAAGTACCTTGAGGAAGTCGGCGCTTGCCTGGAGGACCTCGGTCACAAGCAACGCGCGTTCTTCCACTACATCAAAGGCCTGCTTGCATCGTCACTGCAGTCGGCCTGAACTCCCTCGTCATCGTCGAATTGGTCACCCTGCAACGGGTGGCCAATTTCCTTTGTTATACTTTTCATATGAGAGGCACTGTCGTGGGCGTACTCAGAGGTGGCGCATCGAGCGAGCATGAAGTCTCGCTCAGGAGCGGTCATGCCATTCTTCGGAATCTCCCGGAAGACCGTTACTCGGCACGCGATATTTACATAGACAAGCAGGGTGTGTGGCATGAGCACGGAGTACCCACCTCGCTCGACCGCGTGCTCCCGACTATCGACGTGGCGGTTCTTCCGCTTCATGGCGAGGGCGGTCAGGACGGCGAGATACAAAAAGTGCTCGAGCGCTACGGCGTTCCCTATACGGGAGCCTCGTCGTTTGCCGCCTTCACGGCGTCGCACAAACTTCTTGCAAAGGAAAAGGCGGCAGCCGCAGGACTCCTCACGCCGAAATATAGGTTTATTCAGCCTGAAGATGATGCTGAAGCGGTAACCATGGATATCATCCGAAACTTTGCTCAGCCGGTCGTTGTAAAACCGGTTCGTTGGGGTTCATCGGTCGGTGTATCCATTGTGGGGGGTTATGCGCCCGTCCATCAGGCAATAGCGGCGCTCTTGCCGCATTCGGGCGGCGTACTCGTGGAGGAGCTTATCCGTGGCACCGAGGCGACGGTGGGTGTGGTCGACCATATCCGTGGCGAGACCGTGTACGCGCTTCCGCCCATAGAGATACTTCCGCCTCCCGACCAGGAATTTTTTAATTACGAAGCGAAATATTCCGGCGCTACCCGCGAAATCTGTCCCGGTAACTTTACGAAGAGCGTAAGCGAGGAACTCATGCAGATGGCGCGCACGATGCATACGGCTCTCGAACAACGGCATTATTCGAGAAGTGATTTCATCGTTTCGCCTCGCGGCATCTACTATTTGGAGACCAATACCGCGGCCGCAGTGGGCATGACGGAACAGTCGCTCTTCCCGGTTGCACTCTCCGCCGTGGGTATTAAATTTCCGGATTTCCTTTCGCACGTCGTGGAGCTCGCGCTCGGGCGAACGCCGAGCGTCATATAGCCATGGCGGACTCGGAACTTGCCGACAAACACTGCGTACCGTGCGAAGACGACGGTTTCCCGCCGTTCACAAAGGAGCAAGCGAGGGACATGATGGAGCATATTCCGCTCTGGAGCTTGAACGACGACTCTACCGAAATTTCACGACTCTTCCGGTTCAAGGATTTCAAAGAAGCGCTCGCTTTTACGAACGAAGTAGGGAAGTTGGCTGAGGAGGAATATCACCATCCGGAACTCATGCTCGGGTGGGGGAAAGTCGGCGTTCGCCTGAAAACCAATTCCATCGGCGGACTCTCGGAGAATGATTTTATACTTGCCGTTAAAATCGACCTCATATGACCCTACAAGTGGGCGTGAAGGTTTTCCTCAAGAATCCGGAAGGTAAGATCCTTCTTCTTTTGCGCTCCGACAAATACGGAACCGAAGCTGATACATGGGATATACCAGGAGGCCGCATAGATCCGGGAAGTACGCTTCTCGATAATTTGAAACGAGAAGTTAATGAAGAGACCCAACTTGATCTCGCGTCAGAACCCATTCTGGTCGCAGCTCAAGACATTCTTAAGTTTGAGGACAAGCATGTGGTTCGTCTTACCTATACGGCAGAGGCCATCGGCGAGACGGTGCTCGACGGTGTTGAGCACACCGAATACCAATGGGTAACCCCGGAAGAGATGAAAGCACTCCCGAACCTGGATAGGTATGTACAGGAACTATTGGCGCAGAATATAGCTGTGCTATAGTATCGGAGTCCAGAAATGGTCAATTAAAAGGGCCGTTAGCTCAGTTGGTAGAGCGCTTCATTTGCAATGAAGATGTCGCAGGTTCGAATCCTGTACGGTCCACAAAAACAATGAGGCCACTCCGCAAGGAGTGGCCAATTGTGTTTTTGTAGGACCGTACAGGATTCGAAAGGCGGAGGCTGCGAAGCCGCGCGCCAGCGCGTAGCCGAGCCGGGGTCGCGCAAAATCCCGAAGGGATTTATGTGTGACCGAAAGCGTAATCGCGGTCCTGTACGGTCTTCCGTTAGGATTCGAAGAAACTTCTGCGAGCTTTTGTGATTCAGAGAGCAAAAGCCGCAAAGTGGACAGCGACTGTAGGTCGAGAATCCTGTACGGTCCATCTTATTTCGCAAAAGTCCCGAAAGGGACTTTTATTTTTTACTTCCTTATTTGTTTGAGGTCCTAATCTTGATTGACATATATGTAGTGTTGTGATATAGATTTATTCAAGATCGTTCTTCACAACTTCATACATATGGAGAGGTCAATGACCGCTATCGCCTTTTTGGCACATCCCGAGAAGGGTTCGTTCGCTACTCTTGCCAAAGGCAAGGAGGATAGCTCGATTCCCCATCTCGACTATTACGTGAAGGATGGCTTCAGGGTCGAAGCCATCGTCATCTTGAATACCGAGTCTGAGGGTATAGCCGCGCTCGCTGCCCTGGTTAAGCTCGAATCTGCGGCGGCGGATGCAACCATCTGCAACCCCAGTATCCTGCTTCTCTTCAGGGAAATCTTCATGGAGGGCCGCAAGAGCGCTCCCAACTAACCGCCACATCGGCGAAACGAAAACCAAACCTTCGTTTCGACGAGGGGGCGGTTTTCTTTAATTTAATAGAGGTTCTAGTCTCTTTCGTTCTCCAGCTTTTCAAGCCCATTCTCGTCCCTGCAGCCAACCCACGTATCCACTAGACGTAAGAAATGTATTGGTCTGGATTGTAATCATTGTCCCGTCAGGATTTGAAAAAAACGATTTTATAAAAAAGGGGCCGAGCACGAAGCTCGACCCCATATTTTTGCCTCACCCGAATAGAGTTAGGCCGCCTGCGGATGCATCGGAAGAAATCCGATGAACCAATCGCCAACGCTGGTGCTGGTGCGCCAGAACAGGCTACCGCCGGGCTGCAGTTGCTTGCCGAGTGGCACGAGCGCGATGGCTCGAGCCGAACGATTGGTCTTGAAGAACAGGACGAACCCGCGCCGCAGACCTTCGGTCGCGCCGGCCGAGAACAGGCCCGTCAGCAGTGCCACGAACCACAGGATCCGGATGTCGCCGAAAGAGCTGTGGAAGACGACGCCCGAAATAGCCGTTGTCGTCAGGGTCGTGCCGAAGCAGAGCCAGTGGCCCGCTCGGGTTGAGACCTGATAGACGCCCTTCACGAAGCCGACGGCGGCCGAGATGGTGCCGACGACTACGAGGAAGATGCCCCCGAGACCCATGAACCAGGCGAGGCCGCCCGTCATCATCGCAGTCATGGTGAACCCTGCCTGGAAGATGCGGAACAGCTCGGTGAAGAAGAAGCCGATCGAGCCTTGCGACGCGTAGCGCGTCCAGGTCCGGTAGAAAAGCCTCATCTGCATCGCTGTGGTGTCGCCACCTTCGGCGATGAACATCATCGGCGTCATCAGGACAGACATCCCGGCAACGAACGTGAAGAGGATGCCGAGCATGAGCGGCGGCACCATCCACGTCGGGCTGTGGTCGAGCGGCGCATAGGTCCGGCAGAGCCAGACCATCGTCGGCACGACCCAGAGCGCGTTGAGGCCGTAATAGGTGAGCGTCGCGAAGACGCGCACCATATAGGCCCGAGCGACTGGATGCTGCAGCCAGAGGGCGAAAGCCATCGGGCGGCGAAGCAGCCATAGCAACGGGAAGAAGAAGATGCCCATTACCCGCAGTGCGGGGCCGGGATCGAACTTCCGTTCCTTCAGTCGGCGAACCAGCGTGAGGGTGGGCGTCGCGATGAGCGCGACCCGTTCCCAGGCCGCTTTGGTGCGCTCCACGCCCGTGCTGTAGCTGTCAGCGGTGTAGGCCCAGATTTCCTGGTACCACCAGCCGCCGATGACGCCTGCGAAGACGCCGACCGGAAGCAGAAGTGCATTGAGAAAGCCGAAGGCAAGGATGCCGAGCACCCCACCCACGAACGCGCCCAGCAGATTGCGCTGGGAAATGGTTCTTTCCTTCATCAGATGATCCTTTCGGTTGGGAACGAACTCATAGACCCAGTGAGCAAAAGCCCAGCGTCTACTTATCAGCTTATTACAACTTTATCTCACTTATGTCAAGAAATCTCACTAGTACCGTTCCTTTGAATGTTCTTGTTCATCATACGCGAGCTTCGTTCATTTTTATGGAAGAGCTTACGCCAGAAGCATAAAGTAAAAGGACCTGCATCGCAGGTCCTTTTACTTTCCCGAAGGAAGTCTTATTTCATGTGCGGCGAAACGATTTTCGTCATTTCGAACATGGTAACTTCATCCTTTCCGAAGAGGACCTTGAGCTTTTCATCCGCGAGGATGTTCCGTTTATTGGCAGGATTCTGAAGGTCATTCTTCTTGATGTACTCCCAGAGTTTCTTCGTCACTTCCGAACGAGGGAGCGGACCTGCACCGACTACTGCCTCCAGTTCAGGAGAAAGGGTCATTGGTTTTGCAAAGGCTGCGTTAGGCATGATTTTTTATTAGTTGTCCATTGATTATACCACACTTACGAAATGTAAGTATCTAAGAAGCAACACTTCGCGGCACATAAGTGCTAACGTATATGCATGAGAACCTACCTAAAACTCTTCTGTCTCGCACTTCCTATACTCGTTGCGCTCGATGCCAGTTGGCTCGGCGTTATTGCGAGCGGTTTCTATCGCAGTAATCTCGGTCCGCTCCTTGCGACGCAGCCGAACTATCTGGCCGCTATAGCATTTTACGTTCTCTATGTCGTCGGCATCATTTACTTCGCACTCAAACCCGCACTCGCTGAACGTGCACTTGGGAGAGCAATCATCAACGGAGCCATGCTCGGATTCATCTCCTACATGCTCTATGACCTCACGAATCTTTCGGTCCTTGCGAACTGGCCGCTCCTCCTTTCCCTCGTGGATATTGCCTGGGGAGTCATCCTGACGGGCGTCACCGCGGGCCTTACGTACGTTGTTGCGACACAGGTATTCAAACTATAGAAACGAAAACGCCACCCGGGAAGGGCGGCGCTCGCTAGACTTATTCGATGGCAGGTTCTTCGGGCGCAGGTTTCAACACCAGACGTCCTAATTTTTCGACGAGAGATTCGAACTTACCTTCCGTCAGGACCCAAAAACCAAGTTCTCTGATCCTCACCCACTCCTTCACCGCTTCGTCGCCGACCACAAGGTGTTCCA
>JAQBRK010000035.1 GCA_028286505.1 Parcubacteria group bacterium | reverse complement strand
GCCCCTGAAAAAAACGTATACGCCGACGGTACGACCGGACGGTTCGCCGCTCGATTCTACCGAACCGCTAAAAATGCCCGGCGACAAGCCGCGGCCAACGCCGGCTAAAGTACCGGAACGCACACCGTCCCCGGAACGTCCGCGTGCGGAGCAAAAACCGCGTGCTGAAGAACCTCGTACCGAAGAACGACCGCAACGAGCTCGTGAAGAAAAGCCTCGAGAGGAACGTCCACGCGAGGAAGTACGACCACGCGAAGAGCGGCCACGCCCGCAACCGGAACGCACCGCCGCCGAGCTCAAAGATATTCTCAGAGCAACGATGGCGCAAGGCGGCCAGAAGAAAGAAGAAAAGCAACAGGAGAAACAGGGTTCGCTTAAGAACGCCCTCGCCGACGTCATTGGAAAGTCGCCGGTGGCACCAGCCGCCGCGCCCGAACCAAGGAAAGAACAATCGTCTTTTTCCGATCCGAATAAAAATGCCGCGGTCCCTCCTGTCGAGAAGGGTGGTTCGGTGTTCGAGGTGCCGGAGGAAGTGCTCCGCGATATTTTCAAAAAAGATCTCTAACGATTTGATAGGCACAATTGCTGCGTTATGGGCCCCGGTCCCCTCAGTCACCGTATGAGGCATACGGCTTCTTCGCAGACCTGCCCACGCCTTGCACTTGAGCCTCTCAATTCCGTTAGAGCGAATGAAACCTTATCGGATGCGACGGAGTAGTAAGTAGTACACTGCACATTACCAGGACGAGTAATCATCCACTCATGGCACTCTCGTACTAGCCCTGCCGCGCAAGCACAGACTTGCGCGGTGGGGCGCGTCCGTACCATTGCGCCCTCCTCCACACTCTCGTATCGTGAACTAATCCCATGAAAAAAGTACTGATATTCTCGCTCGCCTACCGTCCGTTCGTGGGTGGGGTGGAAGTTGCCCTCAGGGAACTGACCGACCGCATTCCTGCGGAAGAAATAGAATTCCACGTGCTGACGCTTCGCGTTGATTCGAATCTGCCGAAAACCGAGCGGTTGGGGAATACGATAATCCATCGTATCGGCTTCTCGCGCCCCAATGCTTCCAGTACCGATATCACGCGGTTTCCCCTACGGTTGAATATTTACTGGTATCAATTCACCGCAGCGTTCTATGCGCTCGCGCTCAATCGGAACTGCGGATTCGACGCCATCTGGGCCATGATGGCGCATACCGCAGGGGTGCCGGCAGCCATGTATAAGATAGCGAAGCCTCGAACTCCGTATCTTCTAACGCTACAGGAAGGTGACCCGCCCGACTACATCGAACGGCTCATGCGTCCGGTATGGCCGCTTTTTTCCCGTGCATTTACGTCGGCGGATCGGGTACAGGCCATATCGCTCTTTCTTATGGGATGGGCGCGTCGTCGTGGATTTCACGGCAAAGGGGTCGTGATACCCAACGGCGTCGATCTTGCACGTTTTACGTACCGTCATACGCTCGAACAGGTGGCCGGTGCGAAGGAAAAGCTCGGGAAGAAAGACGGCGACATATTCCTGGTGACCACGTCGCGTTTGGTGCATAAGAATGCCGTCGACAGCGTTATCGAAGCGCTTCCGCTCCTGCCCGCAAACGTATCATTTCTTATATATGGTATCGGTCCGGAAGAGGCTTCGCTTCGAACTCTTGCTCTGGAACGGGGCGTCGGAGAGCGTGTTCGGTTTATGGGCCAGATTTCCCACGAAGAGATGCCGCTCATGCTTTCCGCCTGTGACCTGTTCATTCGGCCTTCGCGCTCCGAAGGAATGGGGAATTCCTTTATCGAAGCAATGGCGGCAGGACTTCCTGTGATTGCTACTCAGGAAGGAGGAATTTCGGACTTTCTCTTCGACGTGAACCGCTCTCATGGAAAAGAGCCGACCGGATGGGCGGTGGCGGTCGATTCTCCGACACAGATTGCCCGGGCGGTGGAAGATATCCTCTCTAACCCCGGCACGGCGGCGCGCGTGAAAGAAGCGGCTCGCTCGCTCGTTATAAAAAAATATGACTGGGATTCCCTGGGAAAGGATATGCGGGCTCTTTTCGGCGAACTTCTCGATAGCCGCGGCGGCTTTGACCGGGTGCTGGGCGAGGTACAATAACCCTCATGCGGCTACTGGTAGCGACCCCGCTCTATCCACCGGATTCCGGTGGTCCTGCGACCTATGCTAAGGCTCTCGTCGAGGGTCTTCCCGGTATGGGAATCGAGGTGGTTCTGGTGAGTTTTAGTGACGTACGTCATTTGCCGAAACTTATTCGCCATCTCGCTTATTTCTGGAACGTACTTCTC
The DNA here is from genome assembly GCA_028286505.1 of Parcubacteria group bacterium. GTDB lineage: Bacteria > Patescibacteriota > Minisyncoccia > Phycocordibacterales > Phycocordibacteraceae > C7867-001. The sequence continues at coordinate 24,586 of JAQBRK010000035.1, read as the reverse complement.
GCGTCACGCGGGACTGATCTCATACTTGCACTCGACCCCGTTTCCGTCGGTTTACCGACAAGTATCGCCGCCTTCTTCGCTCGAAAGACCTTTGTCGTGAAAGTGGTGGGGGACTACGCGTGGGAGCAGGGTCGCGAGCGGTTCGGTCTCTGGCTGCCGCTCGATGAATTCGTACGCACCTCGCATATTCCGTTCCCGGTCTATCTTTTCCGTGTGGTGCAAACCTTTGTCGCGGGTCGTGCCCATACCATCATCGTCCCGAGTAATTATTTAAAACGTATCGTTACCGTTTGGGGCATTCAACCGGATCATATCGTCGTGATCGTGAACGCCGAACCGTCCGAGGCTCCCGGTGTCGTACCGGTTTCCGTCGCGTCCGCTCTAACGCCGCGCATCGTTACGTCCGGCAGGCTCGTTCCTTGGAAGGGAATGCAGGGAGTTATCGCAGCCATGATAACGGTCCGCGAAAGCATTCCGAATGCCGAACTCATTATCATTGGCGACGGTCCCGACAGAGACACGCTCGAGCGCTACGCGCAGGTGAGAATCGGTAGCGGATATGTCTTCACAGGCAGTATCCCGCACGCGGAAGCGCTCGCTGTTATGCAAACGGCCGACGTATTCGTACTTAATTCCACCTACGAAGGTCTGTCCCACATCCTGCTTGAAGCGCTGTCATTGGGGAAAGCCATCGTGGCAACGAACGCGGGAGGAAATCCGGAAGTCATTCAGCACGAAGAGAACGGATTACTTATTTCCGTGGGTGATCCCGAACAGCTTTCGGCAAGCATTCTCAGCATTCTCAAGAACACGAGTCTTCGCTCACGACTTGAAATTTCCGCACGGGAGTCATCGAAATGCTACAGCGTTCAGAATATGCTGACCGCTACAAGCGAACTGCTAGCCTCCCTAACCTAATATGAAAGTTCTCTTTATTTCGAGCGACCCTTCGCTATTTGATACGGCCTCGCCTGCGTATAACCGGATGAAAGAGTATGCCGCCGCCATAGGCACCCTCCATATACTTATGCGCGCACCGGGACGAGCTGCCGTACTGCACACCGAGGGAGGGCTTACCGTGCACGGTATTCCTTCAGGGAAACTGGCAGTAGTGCGTAAGCTCGGAGACCGAGGACACGAACTCGTTCTTTCGGAAGGTATCGAAGTCGTTTCGGCACAGGACCCTTTCGAACACGGATGGGCAGCACTAAAGGCAGTTACGGGAACTTCCGCTAAACTCCACATCCAAATACATACCGATTTCCTCTCTCCGTGGTTCGTACGTAGCGGCATCATGCGTTCTCCTAAAGTGGGGGTGCCGTTCAAGAATCGCATACGCCAAGCACTCGCCGATAAAGTATTGCCGCACGCGGATGGCATACGGGTCGTTTCGGAACGCATCAAGCAATCTCTGATGAAGCGCTACGCCAATCGAATACCTGAACCCACGGTCATCCCTATTGCGGTCGGTACGATACTTCCCGACGCAGTGGCTCTTCCGCCGCACTCCTTCCCGTTCGTGTTGATGACCGTTGGGCGTCTCGAACCGGAAAAGCGCATTGAAGATATTCTGGACGCGCTTGCACGCGTACGTGCGAAGTTCCCGGCAGTCGGACTCATGATAGTTGGAAAGGGGAGCGAAGAAGGGCGCCTGCGTGCCATGACCGCAAAACTGAAGCTCACGGACCGTGTGGTGTTCGCCGGCGCACCTGCTTCCGCGTGGAGCTTGATGCGAAGCGCTCAGGCCTATATCCAGGCAAGCGCCTATGAAGGGTATGGTCGAACTCTGATTGAGGCCGCGCTTGCGCGTATTCCTATCATCACGACCGACGTGGGTATCGTGGGCGAAGTCTTCAAAGGATATGACGACGTACTCTCTGCACCTCCCGGAGACCCGGCCCAGCTCGCCGTTAATATCATTTCCTTACTTGAGGATGCTCCTGCACGCGAAGTGATGGTACGAAGCGCAGAAGCGAAGGCGCGTGCCCACACCGAGCTGTTCTCGAATCTGCCGGAACTCATAGCTCGCGACCTTTCGCGCCTCACGAGTGGTTCTATCTAGAATATGCAATCTCGGATCGGACTCATAGGCCAAGGATGGATCGGCAAGAACTATGCGGACGACTTCGAGCGTCGGGGCTATGACGTGGTTCGCTACGCCCTTGAAGAACCGTATGCCGCCAATAAAGAAAAGATAGCGGAGTGCGATATCGTATTCATTGCCGTACCCACACCGACCACGTCCGCAGGATTCGACGATTCGATTTTGGTAAAGGTGTTCCCGATAGTTGGTACAGGCAAGATTGCGGTTATTAAATCCACTATCGTACCCGGTACGACCGAACGATTGCAAAAAAAATTCCCGGAACTTCTCATTCTCCATGCGCCGGAATTCTTGCGCGAGGCATCGGCTGCTCGCGACGCTTCCGAGCCCGCACGGAATCTGATAGGTATTCCTCTCGATTCGGACGCCTATCGCAGTGCGGCCGAACAGGTGCTTGCGGTACTTCCGGAAGCGCCCTACACGCAGATACTTTCGTCGAGAGAAGCCGAACTCGTAAAATACGCAGGGAACGTATTCCTGATGATGAAAGTGCTATACGCGAACATGCTGTATGACCTTGCGGCAGGCATGGGTACCGACTACGAAAAGATACGCGACGCGGTCGCGGCCGACCCACGCATCGGTCCGTCGCACCTTTCTCCCATAGACGCGAGCGGTCATACAGATAAAGCGGGACGCGGTGCGGGCGGCCATTGCTTCATCAAGGATTTCGAGGCGTACCGTCGTCTCTACCGTGATGTGGTCCACGACCCCGCAGGTGACGCGGTGCTTACCGCGCTCGTCGAGAAGAACGTCGACCTGCTCACCGCTAGCGGGAAGGACGTCGAACTTCTCCGCTTAGTCTACGGTGAGTGACGCTGCGGAACGCCTTCTTGCCGACTTGCTATACTTGCCCCTATGAAGGAATTGATACGAAAAGCACTGCAGAAACGCGGTTATGAAATTCGCTCCCTGAAAGCACCGGATATCGAAGAGAAATTCCTCGCGATACGGGCAAAGAGCGCTCCTTACACCATGACCTCACGCGAACGTCAGTACGCGTTGTATCAGGCGGTCGAGTATATCGAGTCGGCAAACATTCCGGGAGACATCGTTGAGTGCGGCGTGTGGAAGGGAGGAAGTACGATGCTCGCCGCTCTTACGCTGCTTTCTCACGCATCGACGGATCGCTCGCTGTATTTATATGACACGTTCGCCGGTATGTCGGCTCCGACCGATAAGGACGTGAACTTGCATGACCATGCAGCCCAGAGTAAATGGGAGGCTCTCTCGCACGACGGGGTCAACGATTGGGACTATGCGAGCCTTGCGGAAGTGAAGGAGCATCTTGCTTCAACCGGCTATCCGGCCGACAAAGTCGTCTTCGTCGAAGGTAAAGTGGAAGAGACCATTCCGAATGTCCTTTCGGAGAGCATAGCGCTTCTACGACTCGACACCGACTGGTACGAGTCTACGAAACACGAGCTCCAGCATCTCTTCCCACTCCTGGTACCGGGTGGCGTTCTCATAATCGATGACTACGGTCACTGGAAGGGAGCACGCCAAGCGGTGGACGAATATCTCAAAGAGAAGAAGGTGCGCATTCTGTTGCAGCGGGTCGATTACACCGGCCGCATGGGCGTTAAAATCTGATGAAACGTTTCTTCGCGACATGCGGTGCGCTCCTCGCGGGACAATCCTTGCTACGCATACGCATGAACGAAGCGCTTCGATCATATAGGCTTTCCGGCCGTACGCTCGACGTGGGCGGAGGACATGCTCCGGATTATTTTTCGTATTTTGAACAAACTCCCGCCACCTCTATCGAGATGATAGACGGTTCCGAACGCCGCATCGATTTCGAGACCGATGCGCTTCCGTACGAGAACTCAACCATAGATACGGTCATTCTCTGCAACGTACTTGAACACATCTATAACTACTCCTTCCTTCTCGGTGAAGTGCGACGAATCCTTGCAGGCGACGGAACGCTTATCGGATTCGTGCCCTTTTGGACGGGATATCACCCTGATCCGCATGATTACTTCCGCTACACGCACGAGGCGCTCGTCCGTATGCTCGCAGATGCTGGGTTCTCTGACGTCACCGTCACACCAATCACGGTAGGCCCGCTCTTGGCGAATTTCAATACCATCGTCCTTTCCGTGCCGCGCATCGTGCGACCCCTTCTGTACGCTCTGTACTCGCTTGGTAACTCGCTGTTCGTGGGACTTCGACCCGGTAGCGTATCGCGCCAACCGCTCGGGTATGTTTTCACCGGCGTAGCGCATGCTTAAGGTTTTCATTCCCGAGCCTTTGCCCGGCAAGCTTCTCTTGCCGCTTTTGGCCGGCATGCAAAAAGGCGATAATCGTCTCTTCCAGCACGTGCCCCAAGAAGCATTCGCGGGAATCATTACGCCTGTCCCGAATCCTGCCGAAGCGGATGTTTTTCTGTTGCCGCACAATCACGCCTACCTCCGTGACCGGATGGACTACGTGCATGAAGCCCTTGCCGCCGCGCGAGCGGCGGGGAAGCGGCTCGTCGTGTTCAGTGTGCAGGATGATCCGGCACCCATCCGTCTTCCCGGAGCGATTATTTTCCGAGCCTCGTCCTATCGCTCCACGCTCTTGCCGAATGAAATACCGATGCCCGCGCAGGTGGAAGACATGGGAAGCGCCTATGGCGTAACCCCGCTTCCGAAAGGGAGCCGTCCGACGGTAGGGTTCGCGGGGAAGGCGGGGTTCGATCGAACGCGTGACCGCATACGTTACTACGTTCGTAATTATCTTTTTCGTCACGGCCCGCACCGGGAAGGACTTTTTTTCCGTCGTCGAGCTCTCGCGTTGCTCGCGCGCGACCCGCGCATCGCTCTTTCCGCTATAGTGCGGAAGCGATTTTCCGCGCACGCTAAAACCATTGAAGTCGCGCCGGATACGGCGCGGGCGGAGTATGTGCGCAGCATACAAGAATCCCTCTTTACCCTCGCTCCTCGAGGCGACGCGAACTACTCGCTGCGTTTCTACGAAACGCTTTCTCTCGGTCGCATTCCGGTACTTATCGACACGGACATGACGCTCCCGCTCGAAGACCGAATCGCGTACGACGAGTTCATCGTACGGATTCCTTGGAACGAGCTTGCGTCCCTTGGTGACCGTCTCGTGGACTTCTTCGAATCCCATACGGAAGAAGAGGTTACCCGGATGCAGGAGAAAGCTCGTGCGGCCTTCACGGAATTTCTGTACCTCCCGGCATTCTTGCGGCAAGAGATGACCCGCGAGAAACTGCTAGGTACGACGGTATGAAAAAAAGAATAGTCTATCTGACCCATTGGCGCTTTCCTTCGGAAAAGACCATGACACCGCTCATCATGAAGACCTGCGCGGGATTCGTCCTTGAAGGGTACGAGACGGAGCTTTGGATACCGAAACGCCATAATCCAGAATGGGAAGGGAAGGACCCGTTCGTGTCTCACGCCATCGACACGCGGTTTCCCGTGCATCGTATTCCCGCTCTCGATTTTTTGCGTTTCCTCGGTTCGTTCGGGTTCTTACTGCTCGTCCTCTCGTTTAACGTAACGGCGACCTTCCTCCTCCTCTTTGGTGACCGAAAGAAAACGTACCTCTATGCGCATGACGTACGCGACGTGCTCCTGCCGTGCCTTCTCGGATATCCGGTCTTCGTTGAGATACACGATTTCTACGAAAGCAGCCAAGGGTGGGTCAATCGTCTCGTCTTCAAGCGAGCGTCGGGCCTTATCGTAACCAATACGCTGAAGCGTGCGCATATTCATGACGCGTACGGCGTACCGCTCAACCGCATGATTCATCAGCCGAACGCCGTGGAATACGATTTCTTCCACATTCCGCTTCCGGCCGTTGAGGCACGTGCGGCGCTCGGTTTGCCGCAGGATAAACGTCTGGTGCTGTACACGGGTCATCTTTTCTCATGGAAAGGCGTCGACACCCTCGCGCTCGCCGCCGCGCACCTGCCTGACGACATCCATACCTATTTCGTGGGAGGAACCCCCGAAGACCGCATGGTACTTGAAGCGTTCGTGCGCGAGCATGCGCTTCCACGTATCGAGTTCCTTCCGCACCAGGAGCATGCGCGCATACCTCTCTTCCTACGAGCGGCCGACATTCTTGTTCTCCCGAATACGGCCCGGGAAGCGGCATCTAAATACGAAACGTCGCCGGTAAAGCTCTTCGAATACATGTCGTCGGGCATACCGATCGTAGCGTCCGATCTTCCCTCCATCCGCGACATCGTGAATGAAGATGAAGTTGCATTCTTCATGCCTGACGATCCAGAAAGTCTCGCGAAGGTCATAGGCGAAACACTCGAGGATAAAGCCGACGCAGCTTCCCGCGCCGAGCACGCAGCCCGACACGCCCAAAAGCTCAGCTGGGCATCGCGCGCTGCGGCAATAGCGGGCCTTATACGTGCCACCACCGAGGTGTAACCTCGCCTCTTTGCGTGTGGTACTAAGGAGTATAAGCGCGTAGACGCTGGCGCAGCTCTACCGTATAGTCAATAAACATATGAGGATTTTGGGCATTAATCAGGTGGCGAACGTCATCAGCTGGCAACACGACGCAGCTGCTGCGCTCGTGGTGGATGGGAAAATAATCGCCACCGCCGAAGAAGAACGCTTCAATCGCGTACGTCATGCGCGCGGGTTTCCGACTCGTGCCATCTCCTATTGCCTGAAAGAGGGCGGTCTCGAACTTACCGACATCGATGTCATCGCCGTCGGGTACAATCCCTTCGGGTTCATCGAGCACGGTCGTATCCCGCTACACCCGGTAACGCTCGCGCAGTACATCGCGAACATTTTCATATATCAGCGCAAGCTGAAAGTATTCGCGAAACAAGCCGGAGCGAAAGTCATGTACATCGACCACCATATGGCGCATGCGGCGAGTACGTATCACTGCTCAGGCTTCGATGAAGCGAATGTGCTTACGATAGACGGCGCGGGCGAAACGGAGACCTTCGCCTACTTCGAAGGAAAGAACGGAACGCTGAAGCGTATCTGGGATATCCCTCTTAACATCCGGTGGGGGAAGCGCGTTACGCGTTCGATCGGTTTGGTATACACGAGCGTTACCACGCTTCTTAATCTCGGCGTCTCAGCGGAAGGAAAGACCATGGGTCTCGCGTCGTACGGAAAGCCGGTTTACGACTTCTCGCAGATACTTTCCATAACCGATCACACGCACTACACGATAAACCGTGCGAACGTGCAAAAACTCTACGGCAACCTTGGTCGAACTTCCGCCAAAGGCGAATTGACCCAAGTCCACAAAGACCTGGCGGCGTCGCTCCAACACGCGCTTGAAGAAGGCCTGGTGAATCTCGCGCGCGAAGCGTATGAGCGTTCCGGCGTGAAGAATTTTGCGCTTGCCGGCGGCGTGGCCCTTAACTGCAATACGAATCAGCGAATCCTCGATCAGGATTTCTGCGAGGGCCTATACGTCATACCGGCAGCGCACGACGGGGGAGTCGCGCTCGGCGCCGCTCTTTCCGCAGCAGAAAAACTGGGCGAGAAGATTCCCCTCGAACGTCTCGAGACCGCCTACCTCGGTCCGGAGTATTCCGACGAAGAAATAGAAGTCCTTCTTAAAGAAGCAAAAGTAGCCTACGAACATTGCGACAATATCGAAAGCCGCGTGGCGGATCTGCTTGAAGACGGCAAGATAGTCGGATGGTTCCAAGGACGCATGGAAATGGGCCCACGAGCGCTCTGCAACCGCACCATTCTCGCGAACCCCACCATGGCCGATATGGCCGACCGCGTGAACGCGGACGTGAAGCATCGGGAGAAGTGGCGCCCGTTCGCTCCCGCGGTAGCGCTTGAAGACGCAGCCACGTACTTCACCGGACTCGAAAAAGAAAAGGAGAGCCCTTTCATGTTGCGCGTCTCGTACGTTCAGGAAGCTTATAAGGACAAGCTCCCGGCCACGACGCATTTCGACGGCTCAGCACGTATCCAAACCATAAAGGAGTCGCAGAATCCTCGCGCCTACAAACTCCTTCAAGAAGTGAAGAAACGTTCCGGCATGTCCGTCGTCATGAACACCTCGTTCAATGACAACAGCGAGCCGATAGTCTGCTCACCGAAAGATGCGCTGCGTTGTTTCTACGGTACGGGTTTCGATGCTCTCGCTCTCGGCAGCTTCCTCATAGTTAAATAGCTCGGCATGAGCACCACACGGACGGTAGGGAAGGGAGTCGCATGGAACTTCTCGAGCAACCTCATAGAAAAAGGAATCGTTTTCGCGAACGTACTCATCATACTTTCGTACCTCTCGGTCTATGAATACGGGCTCATCGAACTCGTACTGACCGCTCTTTCGACCGTCGGGATAATCCTCCTCCCGGGGCTCACGGGTTCGATAACGGCAGATATGGGCGTGGAGCGTGCGCGCGGAGAGAAGGGAAAGATGAAGGCTCTTTTTTCGCAGTACATGCTCTTTCTCCTTGTGGTGTCGCTCATCGCCTTTTTCGTGCTTTTCTTCGGAGCGACCGCCATCGCAGGAATTTCGGGAAATGCATCGATTGGGCATTTTCTCCAAATAATCTCTTTCTCGTTCCTTATCGCGCCGCTGCGCGCCATCTCTCTTCTCATGGCCACGGTTCATATTCGCTTCATTGATCAATCGCTGTATCCCATGGTCGAAGAAGTCGCAAAAACGCTCGGCCTCCTCAGTTTCTTCTATCTTTTTCATTTGGGCCCTCAAGGACTTCTCTTCGCTGTCATATCTTCGCAGTTGGCCGCTGTCCTCGTTTTTCTGCCGCGCACTTGGAGCGGATACAGACACTTCGCTTCGGCGCATGCGGAAGGAGGGTATCGGTTTTGGGAAATATTCGGCACGCACCGCAAATGGAGCGTATTGGCGAGTTATCTCGGCACACTTATGCAGAATATGCAGCTTTGGATAATCAAGCTTCTCCTCGGTACCGAAGCGGTAGGTCTGTACGCATTCGCAACCGGCATCATGGGCAATGTCTCCTCGCTCCTTCCTTTTACGGACGTGTTCACTTCGCTCGGACCGAAGTATTTGGAAAAGAAAGAAGAATTCGTACAGCTCATCAAAACCTCGATTCGTCTTCAGACGATGATGGCATTCATCCTCATAGTCGCAGCGTGCATCGGTCTTCCCGTGCTTCTAATGATTCTCCCGAAATATGTTCCCGCAGCACCACTCACAGTACTCATGCTTTTTGTACTCATCCCGACTTCTATAACCATTATCACGACACCTACCTTCAATATTCTCAAAGAGCAGTTTTCCTACTTCCTTTCGGTCATAATCAAATTCATCCTTACGGGAATTCTTATGACCGTTTCTGTCCTTGCGTTCGGAATAATCGGTATCGGTATCGGTAGCATATTGATAAATATACTAAGTGGTTTCGAACGATACTGGCGTCTCAAACAGCTTCTTCCCACGTTTAAACTTACGTTACGGGACTTCTTTATTCTTTCGTCAGGTGAGCGCGCTCTGGCAGGCAAGCTGCTCGAGCGCGTCATTTCGCGTCTCCCTTTTGCGTCCGCTATCAGGAAAGAAGAACCAGTAATTGCATCGCCTTTTGAATAGGCGAGTGCTACCGTGCCGTTTGAGTACATGCTAGAGTTTTTCACAAGACCCATCTCTCTATTTATGAACAATGATGATCCTCAGGTGGCACCCCCATACCTTGAACGTTCAGAACGGCCGAGCCAACACGGGCGGATACGGGATATATACCAAAAAGTTAATTACGGTGAATTATTAAACCCACATATCGCTTCGCTTTTCTCGAAATACTTCTTAAGAAGCGATGTAATTCTAGACCTCGGATCGTCCAATGGACGTATCTTTCCTATACTTAATAGTATAGGAATAAGCACGGTGCACGGTGCAGATATTGCTGATTATCTTACACTCGGGCGTCCAAGCGCGTCGTTCAAGACGTTTGATTTTAGTACCGATAGATTTCCATATGACGACGAGTCGTTCGACGGCATTACTTCCATTGAAGTTATAGAACACTTAGAAAATCCCTACCATTTTCTTCGCGAGTGTGCTCGAATCCTTAAGCCTGGCGGCATACTCATCCTTTCAACTCCCAATCCCGACCATATTTTTAATAAAATATCTTTTTTCCTGCACGGACGTTTTTATCGATTCCTTGATGGAAATGATCATATTATGTTGTTTTCTGATCATATACTTTCAAAGGGTGCAAAGAAATTTTTCAATCTTATTGCGCGTGAATATATGTTCGGAGAATTACCCTATAGAGTATTCTCTCGATTCAAGTATCCCGAAAACCGTTTTTTTGGAAGAACTGCCTTCTATATATTGCAGAAGAAACAAGATTAAGGTTAGCAATGTGCTATTATTTTAATATTATCGGTTCCTTTACAAACATGATCACAGCAACAAAAGTTCGCGGTCTGCTGGCTCTGTTCGGTCTTCTGTCGCTTGTATTAGGTTTCTTTGTTATGGGCTCTGTTCGGGCGGCTGTCGCAGGCGTAGGGATTGGCACATATCTTGCCGATGATTTCAACGGGTATGCAGCTGGAGCTAGCCTAAATGGCAGGGGAGGTATTTCAGGATGGGATAGTACCTGGACTGATTACACAGGGTCTGGCTTTTCGGCTGGTAATTTTACAGCAACGGCCTCAGGCGCTTTAGAAGATCGTCTAAGTGCCACCGCAAGTAATGGTAGTAGCTCTCACAGTATCGCCCTTAAACGGGAACTAACATCAGATGCTTCGGGGGACACTATCTCGTTTAAAATTAAGTCTGATGATGGAGGTGACGCTGCGATAGGCGTGCTCTTTCAAGGTGATGATGCTCCACTCTATAGTTGGTCCGTTAATCTGAAACCAACGACCGGACATATATATTTGGAGAGTCCGTATAATACTCAGCAGCTCGGTACCTATTCGCCAGACACTATCTACACAATCGATGTGCAATTCGATTATGCTAATAACCGCGCCCGTTTGAGAGTAGATGGTGGAAGTTGGAGTAGCTGGAACACCCCTCCTTATCAAACCAACACCAAGGTAGAAGCCATGTACTTGTATGTGGATGACAGTGGTGGAAATGGTCCTGCTACAACCGGGTGGTGGGATGACATTAAGATGTCAAACGAGGAAATATAGAAATCAAAAAACCGGCGCAGGCCGGTTTTTTGATTAATACGCTTTGCTCCCTTCACTATAGATAGGATTAACTCGCGTCGCTCAGGGTAATTGATATACTCATCCTATGCACGCGCTTCGGCTACGTATATACAGGCTATTAAACCGTTCATGGCCAATAGCACTCACATTCGGGGGAAGGAAGCTATGGGGATGGAAACCACTATCCCTTATCAAACCGCATGAACCAGAGACAGCACTTTTTTTTGAACAGTACATAAAGCCAGGGATGCGGGTAGCAGACGTGGGAGCCAACGTGGGTTGGTATACACTCATGTTCTCAGATTTGGTAGGAGAACAGGGTCACGTATACGCCTATGAACCAGACCCAAAATCGTTTTCCAGATTGGAAAAGGGAGTACTTTTTCATCAGAAAAAAAATAAAATACATAACATCGAACTTTTTAATGCAGCCGTAGCAGAAAGCGAGGGTGAGATAGATCTTTACGGAAAACTGGGCTCTGGCCGAAATTCAACGAGTCATCAAGGTGAAGGGGAGTTAGTCACTCGAAGCAAGGCGGTACTACTTCCTAATGATATTGATATAGCTAAAATAGATGTTGAGGGTGGTGAAATAAGTGTGCTTCGAGGTTCAATGCCTAAGGCGGCGACGGTTGAATATTCGTTTTCAATTTTAGATCGGGAGGGTGAATCAGGTAGTAATTATCTCGATACTATCCGAGCACTCGGTTACGAGATTTATACTATTAATTCTTACGGAGAGCCCCAGCTCCTTTCAGGCCTTCCTAGCGGACAAGGACACGTTAATTTGTTCATTAAACTACGTAATTAGCGTATGCGGTATAGTGAATTTAAATGAAGACGCTTTTCCTTACGGTCTACGACGGAGATACCGAGAAGGTCATTCTTCGTTCGGGCGTGTTCGACCGGCTGAAGGACAGTGGGAATCGTATCGTGCTGCTGATCCGTGGTGCCGATCGCCTCGCGTACTACAAGGAAGGATTTGAAGAGGGAAACGTCGTCGTGGAGCTTTTGCCTCCGGCAATGACCAAGCTGGAAATGGTCTGGTATCACGTAGGGTGGAATACGCTTCCGACCCACTCGACCTACATCAGGCGTTATACGAAATATCGGAAGCATAAGAATTTTATCCGGTATGCACTCGAATGCATTCTCGGGTTCTTGGGGAATGCGCGTGCCTGGCGTGAACTCTTGCGCACGGTGTATCGGTATTCGCCCGATTCCTATTGCAGCGACTATTTTACGAAGTATCAACCCGATCTCGTATTTGCCCCCAATATGTTCTCACCGGAAGACTTGCGTATGCTGCGTGCGGCTCGCCGTCGCGGCGTGGCAACGATAGCTACCGCAAAAAGCTGGGACGTACTCACCACTAAGGCGTTCACTCGCGTGAAAGCCGACCGACTTCTCGTATTCAACGAGTTCAATCGGGAAGAGGCGATACGACTCGGGGATTACGCACCCACACGCGTGACGGTGACCGGCTTTCCGCAATTCGACGTATACGCGCGGCAAGACTGGCGCATATCGAAAGAAGCGTTCTGCAAGCAATTCGCTATCGACCCGACACGGGCGCTCGTTCTGGTTGCGGTGCCCGGGGATTGGAAAACGCCCTATACCAAGGAAATTCTGGCCGAACTCGACAGACGCATCGAAGCGGGGAAGTTCGTGAAGCCCGTGCACGTGCTTGCGCGCCTCCATCCGAAATATGCCGACTCAAGCGAAGGAGAGCACTACAAGCACGTAACAATGGATCGGCCGGGTACTCACTTCAATGAAAAAAGGGAATTCTCCGTGGACATGGGAATTGCTAACACCTACCAATTTACGTTCGCTCCGAAAGACATCGCGCATCTCGCGAACTCCATTCTGCATAGCGAAGTTATAGTGAATACGGAGTCCACGCTCACACTCGACGGCGCTGCGCTGGATAAGCCGACGATACTCATCGGCTACGACGGAAACCAGACGCTCGCGCACTGGGATTCGGTAGCGCGTATCTATGAGCGTGACCATTATCAGCACGTAATCGACACGCATGCGGCACCCCTGGTGCAAAGCCATGACGAACTGGAGGCAATGATCAACAACTTCCTTGGCGACCCCGACTATCTGCGTGCGGAACGCGATACACTGAAAACGAACCTGTTATATAAGGTCGACGGAAAATCAGCCGAACGTACCGCAACGGCCGTACTCTCCCAACTCACATGAAACTCTTCATTCGCTTCTTCTTTACGGGCGCCGCAGGCGCCGTACTCTCGCTCGCCATTACCTGGGCTCTCACGACATTCGTCGTAGGTACGGCCCACTACTTCAGCGCCTACCTGGTAGGAATCGCAGCGAACCTCCTTTTCAATTTCGTTACGTATACCCTTGCGGTATTCAAGACGAAGCACGACCATCTTCGTCGCCTGGCCGTCTTCCTGTGGTACGGCGTCATCATGGCGTTCTTGCAGGGGAGTACGGTTCAGCTCATAACAGAGCACGTCGGAGTACAGCGGTATCTTTTCGTCATCGCCGGCGTCATTGCCTTCTTCGCCGTACTGAACTTTTTTGTATTCAAACTTTCCGTTTTCAAGGAACGACCGGAAGGAGTGCGAGCTCGAGCACCAGAAATTCTTGCTTTTGTACTTTTGTGCGCCGTGCTCCTGCGCGTTGCGATACTCTTTCATGTGCTCGCGCTCGGGGGAGTCGGTCCCTTGGTGTATGGGGATGCCATGGGCTATCGCGAACTCTCAACGAACCTTGCGACCGGTAACGGGTTTGCCACTACTCGCGCCGGTATGCTCGTACCGGAAGTCTTTCGGACTCCCGGACTTCCGCTGCTGCTCGCTCCCTTTGCAGGAAGCGATTCCAGTCTCGCTATATATTTCTTCGTCCTCGCTCTTCTTGGTGGAGCTCTGTTCCCGTATCTCGTGTACCGCGTAGGGAAGCGATTCGTTTCGGTGGGTGTTGCGCTCGGTGCGGCCATTCTGGTTGCCTTCGAACCGCAGCTTGTATTTTTCAGTATGTACGCGCAGACGGAGATGCCCTTCATGCTCTTTTCCTACGGAGCGCTGTGCCTCGCTATCCTCGCATACGACCGAGGGTCCTACCTCTACGCGGCAGGAGCAGGGGCGCTTCTGGGGTATGCGGTGCTTATACGACCGGGATTCTTTCCGGTTTGCATCGTCACGCTCGTGGCGATTCTCGGTTACCAGCTCTGGAAAGAACGAACCATGGTGCGCTATGGTGCCGTGATAGTGCTGCTGCTCATGGTCGTGCTCGCTCCGTGGTATGTGCGTACTCATGAAATAACCGGCGTGTATGCGCTCTCAGGAGCGGGCTGGCGGAATGTCTACACCGATTACCTCGCAAGCGTTCGTGCCATCGAGCACCATACCGATTTCAGTTCTGAAAAACATTCACTCAAGCAGGACGCGGAAGCAATAGGAGTTCCGACCGACCAAGTAGATAATCCCGCCTACGGAAAGCTTCTTCGGAATGCTTCGCTTAAAGAACTCTGGGCTCACAAAGTCACCGTCCTAAAACTCGAGCCCGTGTTGTTGTTCTCGTTCTTTACGCAGGACGGCTACTACTATCAGTTCAAACGGCTGTATTTGGTACCGAATGACGAGGGTTCGCACACCTCAGCTACCTTCGCTCTCTTGAATAAGGGTGTTGCGGGAATTCGTGACGTAATCGCGGAAGCCGGAAGACAGCTGTTCATACCGATACTCGGCCGTCTCTTTACCATAGGAATATTCCTCGCGGCTCTTATCGGATTCTTCTTCGTGAAAACGCGGATGCGATATGCGTTCGCGCTTATCATCGCGCTCTCGGCACTGACGGCAACTGCCATTGGTCTTGGGGTCGAGGCGCGTCTGCGCCTTCCGGTAGAACCGCTACTCTTCCTATTCGCCGTAGCGGCGTGCGTGAAATTTCTGCCCGTGCTTAGATTTCCTCATGAAGCTTGAGGTCGTCGTTCCGGCATATAACGAAGCGGAGATAATCGAGGAATCCGTTCGCGCCATTCAAGAAGCTCTCAGCGGGTTTCCGCTTGAAACACGCATCACGGTAGCCGATAACGGCTCGACCGACGAAACTTCAAAGAGGGCTGCACGAGCCGGGGCGCATCTGCTCGCCGTCCCGACACGAGGAAAGGGCGCGGCACTTGCATACGCGGCGAGCAAATCTGATGCCGAATTCTTCGCGTTCATCGATGCGGACCTTTCCGCTCCTCCGAACGAACTGGTGAATCTATATCACGAGCTTGAAACGCATCAGGCGGATATAGTCATCGGCTCACGTCTTCTGGCAACGGCAGACGTGCATCGGTCTTTTCTTCGCACCTGCACCTCGAAACTCTTCAATGCGTTACGAAAAGTGCTGCTCGGGATTTCCGTTGTAGATACGCAGTGCGGCTTGAAACTGATGAATGAGAAGGGAAGGCACGTGCTAGCCTCCTGCGAGGAAACCGGCTGGTTCCTCGATATCGAGCTTCTCGCAAAAGCGGAGCGTGCGGGACTCGTCATACGGGAAGTACCGGTCGCCTGGGAAGAATTCCGCTTTGCCGGTCGCGAAAGCAAGCTCAGGGTTCTACGCGACGGCATCGGCGCGGTCTTCGCCATGCTGCGGATTCGCAGTAGACTGGCCTGATATGGAACGCGTTGCATTTGATCTGCTCCGGAACATGGAACATTCCTGGTGGTATAGCGCGCGTGCGGTCGCGCTCAAACGTGCGATGCTTCGTGCTCCGCGCATTCCCGAGCGCATTCTCGATTACGGGGCAGGGTGGGGCGCTATGCATGACTTGCTTCAAGGTATGGGTAAGGAGGTGTATGCGTATGAACCGGATACGGAAGCTCGCGCTGTCTGCATGAAGCGCGGGTATAGAGAGGTATTCGCGACCGAAGCAGAGGCGCTGGCGCTCACCTACGACTGCATCTCGCTCCTTGACGTACTCGAGCATATCGAAGATGACGCCGGATTCCTTGCACGCGCAAAGAACTCGCTTGCTCCGGGCGGCCTACTCCTCATCTCCGTTCCGGCCTTCCAGTTTCTCTGGAGCGTGCACGACGTGGAGCATCAGCATTTTCGCCGATACACTACCCGGCTGCTCAAGGAGCGTTTCCGAGCGAACGGCTATACTACCCGTTTCGCAAGCCACTGGAATATGATCCTCTTCTTCCCTGCCGCTCTCATGCGCCTCATGGGGAAAACCGGTGAGAGCGCACTCGGCCTCCCGAAATTACTCGACTCGCTTTTCTTTTTTGCAACCTGGGTGGAATCGCTTCTTATGTATATTGTGCCGCTTCCGTTCGGCACCGGAATCGTGGCGCTCGCCCAGAAGAGCGAAGTATAAAAAATCGGCCTCCCCCTGGGGGAGGCCGATAAGTCAGTACCGATAGAAAGAAATCAGAGAACTTCGAGAATCTTTCTCGCGGCTTGTCCCGGCATGAATCGAATCATGTCTTGGGGAACTTCGATGGGCAGGTCATTGATGCCGCCTGACATCGCGTCGATCGCGCCACAGAGGTCGTCCAGATTTTTTGGACGATACGTGGCGCCCATACTGTTCAGAGTGTATTCCCAGCCGCCAAGCTCAGTCGTAATGTAGGTATCGAGCTCATCGACGGGGGCGTCAATAATCGGGATTTTTCCGCGATGCGCGATGATGCAGTGGACGGCAAGCGAGGAATTGCCGGGGTGTATGAGGCCCGAAATCGCGTCGACGACATCGTCGGCACGCACTCCGTCATCGAGCAGCCGAAAGGGAGCGTTGAAGTCGGTTCCGAGCGAATCGTAGACTGAGCGATCTGTCCGGTCTCCGGGATGCGGCGCGTAGACGTAGGCGACGTAGGGATATTTCCGGCGAAGCCGCTCGCCCGCCGTGAGCGTGACTTCGATCATGTGCCGGTTCAGTTCCGGCTTCTTGGTACCGGAAATGAGGATGACTTTCTGCACCGAGAGGGTCATGCCGAGTTTTGTTCGAGCATGGGCGTTTGGAAACGCGTACTCATCCCAAGCAGGATTGCCTGATACGATGACGCGACGGTAGAGTCGCTTTGCCGCAAGGCGTTCGGCTTCGGTCGTTACGAAGACACCGGTGACGCGTCGTTGCACGCCGCTGAACCATTCTCGGCGCCAGGCGCCGAACGTGTCCGCGAAAAGATAGACAGGTTTCTTAGTCGCCGTCATCAAATCCGTGATGGCGAGCTCGAGCGTGGCGTTATGGAGCGAAGACATGCCCACGATCGCGACGTCTGCTGCTTGGACGCTTCGTGCCAACCGCTCGGGCGTGTAATCGCCCTTACCGTCGAAGGTCAGGTCGATTGCTTCCTGATCGTTGCCGAGCTCGCGCATGACATTCTTGAAAGCGCGCGAGGGTCCGGCGTCATACGCCGCAAAGAGAATACGGGCCACTCGGGCCTCCTTTGGTCAGGGTGAAGAGCAGGGGAACGATTTCCCGTGGAAATATTCTAACACACTTTATATAAAAAAACAAGCCACGGATGATGTCGGGCACGCCGCACGACTGAACGAATGAGGTTCTTAGGAGGGCAGATGGTCGACGATGAGGCGAGCCATGTATTCGTTACCGTCGAGCGTACCGAAACGGGTGCGCAGCTCCTGGTTGCGAGCTTGTATGCCAGGCTGGAGAGCCTTTGCTGCCTTGATAAGTTCAGGAAGCGGCTGGCCACGGTAGACGATACCGAGACCGAGCCGCTCGACACATTCATTATTGAAAAAGATCTCGGGGTCGTCAGCCGGATCGAACTCCGGCACGATGATGGCTTTCCCGAGCAGCATGGAGCCCCAGATGGAACCCCATCCGCTTCGAGCGAAGTGAAGCTCGATCGCGTCACTCGCAATGCAGTCCGGAGACGCTTTCACACTTCCCGGCATACGTTCAGGGTCGTTACTGTAGACCGTGAGTCCGAGCGCCTCAGCTTCCTTGTAGAGGCGTTCGAGACCCGGTATGCCCGTGATCGTGACGAAGATACCTGGCGTAAGCGAATCGCCCTCGTATCCGTGTGGAGCACGGATGGTCGGCGGTATGGCAACTTCGTTCAGAAGTGGGATCCGCTCCGGAACGTATGAGAACGTTCCGGGTTCTGCAGCGCCCACCATCGTCTGCGAAGCCTCGAGAGCCTCGCTTATCGGAATTGCTTGCTTGATGAGTTCGCGATCGGCGCTGATGAAACTAGTGGAGACTTCAACCGTCGCTTTTAAAATATCCGAGATATTACCAAACGTTGCACCGTATACTGGAGCAACGCCGTAGCTGATACGCGGTGCGCGGGCCAGTTCAAGGGCGATGTCCTTTCCTTCGATCGTGGAAGGTTTTCCGGAAAGGGATTCGACAGCGAAGGATGTTGATAGATGTGTCTTGGCTTCCATTGAGACTCGTTCATAGTCGGCGACCCAGACAGCGAGTGCCGCTTCATAGGTTGAATCGGCATAGAATACCTGCTTCAGAATTGTGCCGAGCATTTCATCAAGGAAGATACTATCCGCATGATCGGCGAATTCCTCGAGCATGATCTTCTTTTGCTTCTCTCCATAGACCCAAGGGACGAGAATACCCAATTCCTCCTGGCCGCGTTCCTTTCGCTGCGCATTCACGGCAAGCGCGAGCTCGGTGGTACGCAAGAAGGGGCCGAAGCCGTAGGCGAAGTTGGTAACGATATAGGGCATAGAACCTATCGTGCAGGATAGAAGACTATGGCGCAACGCAGGATTGACCGTAACCACGGGCGCACGTATCGTGTTATATGAACTAACGGCGCGTCGCGCCTTTTCATATGAACGAAAACCGCACTCTACTAAACAAACGCATCGGTATGCTCGGGCTCGGGCACGTCGGTCTTACGCTCGGTCTCACGTTCGCTGAGGCTGGCTTCACCGTGCTTGGGTACGACATCAATTCGACCGTGCGCGAGAAACTCAAAGCAGGTAATGCGCACTTCTCCGAGCGCGGGCTCGATGACCTGCTTGCCAAACATTTGGGCAACGCGTTCCAGATAGTCGAGGGTTTTTCCGATGACACTACCTGCGACGTGTATGTCGTTACCGTAGGTACGCCTCTCGACGCACAGATTCGTCCGGACTTCAGCTATATCCGCTCCGCCGCGGAAGACCTCGGGAAATGCGTCAAGAAGGGCGACCTCATAATCCTTCGTTCAACGGTACCGCTCGGGACGACGCGTGAGGTATTCCTGCCGCTTATGCGTAAAGGTTCCGGTCTCGGCGAGCACGACGTGCATGTCGCATTTGCACCCGAGCGCACCATAGAAGGGAATGCTCTCGAAGAACTTCGCACGCTTCCTCAAGTGGTAGGGGGTCTGGACGAAGCGAGCACTGAACTTGCAGGCGAGATTTTCTCGACGCTTACCGATACGGTCGTAAAACTCCCATCGCTTGAAGAAGCGGAAATTGTGAAGCTCATCAACAATGCGTATCGCGAGACCGTCTTTTCATTCGCTAACGAAGTCTCCCTTGTCGCGAAGCAGTGGGGACTAAATACCAAGCGCGTCATCAAGGCCGCCAACGAAGGTTATTCTCGAAGCACTATTCCGTTCCCGTCGCCGGGTGTTGGCGGGTACTGTCTCACTAAGGACGGATTCCTCCTTTCTACTTCCGCAGAAGCCAAAGGGTTGAAGCTTCAGATCATTCCGCAAACGCGCAACGTAAGCTCGACGATGTTGCATACGGTTGCCGAAGAACTACGTTCGTTCGTCGCCACGCATCGTCCTTACGCGCATGCTCCGCGCATCGCCATACTGGGTTTCGCTTTCAAGGGAAATCCCGCGACTTCCGATATGCGCGGGTCGATGTCCGTCACGCTCGTGAAGCGCCTCAAGACCATGCGTCAGAAATTCGAACTGGTCGGATACGATCCGCTCGTACCGAAGGAACGCATCGAAGAACTTGGCGTGCACGCGGCTGATTCGATAGAAGATGCGGTGGCCGGCAGCGACGTCGTTATTATCATGAATAATCACGAGCATTTCCGTACTCTTTCCGGCTTGCACCTCGCGGATGGGTCGAAGGGTCCTGTTCTCCTTTACGATACATGGGGACTCCACGACCCTGCCGATTTTTCCGACCTTTCCCATATCGAGTATCGAACCCTATAATTGTCTGTAATGGCTACAAAAATAATCGCAGAAGTTTGTCAGAACCATAACGGTTCACGCGAGACCCTCGAACGGATGATAGAAGCTGCGGCTCAAAGCGGAGCCGACATGGTGAAGATGCAGTCCATATGGGCGGCTGATGTTACCAAGCGCGAGCGTTTCGAGGAGGGGGTAGTGGATGCGGAAGGGAAGCAACTTGCTATCAAGCGACCGTATGAGGCAGAGGTCGACCGACTTTCGAAGCTCGATCTTTCCCTCGAAGACCACCAGTTTTTCATCGACACCTGCGTGAAGAACGGTGTCATTCCACTGACGGCGATATTCGCTCGCAATCGCATCAAGGAAGTAGCGGCACTTGATTGGCCAGGTCGCTGGATAAAGGTGCCGAGCTACGATTGCGCGTCACTCCCGCTCTTGCGCGAGCTTGCCGAGCACTTCGATAACTTCATCATATCGACCGGAGCAACCTACGACAAAGAGATTGCAGCGACTGCCGCTCTCATGAAAGAGCTCGGCAAGCATTTCGTATTTCTCCATTGCGTCACCAGTTACCCGAACACACTCGAGATGGCGAACCTTGCTCGTATGAATTGGCTCCGTCAGTTTACAGACGAAGTAGGCTGGTCAGACCACACGAAGATACAGGATAACGATATCGTTGCAGCGAAAGCTGCCATCTATCTCGGTGCCGAATATGTCGAGCGCCACTTCACCATTCTTCCGGAAGGGGAGACCAAAGACGGCCCGGTCTCAATGACTCCTGAATTACTTCAAGCCCTCGTAACGTTCCGCTCGCTTTCTAAGGAAGATCAGAAGACCGAGCTCGATACCAAACATCCGCAGTGGGCCGTCGCCATTGGAACCGAAACGCGTGAGATGAGCGATGTAGAACTCTTGAATCGTGATTATTATCGCGGACGCTTCGCAAGTCCTGATGGGGAAGGTGGCTGGGTCTATAACTGGGAATAATATGACCGACGATCGCGCTCGCCTCGAAAAGATCTATTACGAAAAGGTACCGAAAGCACGGCGCATAGACCCGTTCTTTCGCTCCATCTTCGATTTCATGTATGCGGCGCGCGAGCGCGCCGGGAAAGGGAAGGTGCTCAACATCTATATGTCCGGCGATATGTCGGGAGAACGCGAAGAAGTCTACCGCACCTACTTCTTCGATGAATGCGATCTTACGAGCATCGATTTTCAGCAGGATGCCTTCGTCTATGAAGGGAAACAGTCCGAGCCTCGCCATACGCTTCCGTTCCCGGACAATTCGTTCGACGTGATTGTGACGACCAAATACATCATGGAGCACGTAACGGAACCGTCGGACGTGCTTGCTGCGATTCACCGCGTACTCAAACCGGGCGGAGAGGCGTTCCTGGTAGCGGCACACGTACGTCGTCAGCATCAGCGTCCGTATGACTTCTTCCGCTTCACGGAAGACATCCTCGCCTATCTCGCGAAGAAGGCAGGTTTCTCCTCATGGGAAATTACTCCTACCGACGGCGCCTTCTACACGCTCGGCATGTATTCCTATTTCTTTCAGCGTTCGTTGCCGATGCCGAAGTTTATTGAGAGATTCTTCGACTTCTTGTTCCAGAACGTGACTACTCCCATCTCGTTCTTCTTCCACTCGCTCGACAAGGGATACGGCCGCGATCTCAGTTCGTACTTTATGCTCCGCGCCAAGAAATAATAAATATATGAACCAAGAATCCGTATTCATTCCGAAGTCAGTTATCGACGCGACCCTTGCTACTCCGGCCGTCGAAGGAAAACGGCAGCTTGATCCGCTCAAGGCGCTTGCGCTTGCTGGCGGCGTGCCGATCAATATTCTCGAAGACACGAACATATCGAATGACGTTGAAGTGCATCGTCACGAAGCAGACCTCTGGATCTGCCTCGAAGGAGAAGTCGAATTCATCGTAGGAGGTACTCTCGTTGAACCGTGGGTCAAACAACTTGCGGATGGCGGTACCGATGACCGCGAACTTAAATCAAAAAACCTTGAGGGAGGAACGTCGCACGTTCTTCGTGTGGGAGACGTACTCTGGATACCTGCGGGGGAACCGCATCTGCACCGGACGACTGGCACAGCGCGTCTCTACATTATTAAAGTACCGTCAGCGGAACTTGTTCCACTGACGTACGTACGCGGCTGGAAATAGAATACAAGTATGGAAACCTACGGAATCATCATCGCGCGCGGCGGCAGTAAGCGTATTCCTGGAAAGAACGTAAAAATGTTCTGCGGAAAGCCGCTCATGGCATGGACCATCGAAGAAGCGAAGAAGGTGAGCGGCATGTCGCGTATCCTCGTGTCGACCGATGATGTGGAGATCGCTCGCGTGGCGAAAGAATTCGGAGCGGAAGTGCCGTTCATGCGACCGGCAGAACTCGCTCAAGACCTGACCCCAGATCTTCCGGTTTTCCTGCATCTACTCGATTGGCTTGAAGAGCACGAAGGAAAGCTGCCCGATGCGCTCGCGCATCTCCGTTCGACAGGTCCGCTCCGTCGTGCCGAGGATATGGAAAAGGGAATCGAGCTTCTTTCCTCGCACCCCGACTACGATTCAATTCGCGCCGTCATTCCGACACCGCTCCATCCTCTCAAGACCTATCGCTTGGAAGGCGATACGCTCCTTCCATATATTCCGGACGAGGTCTCGGGAATCCACGAGCCGTACAATGCGCCCGTACAATCCTTACCGAAGGCGTATGCTTCGGCCGGCTATTTCTCCGTAATCCGCACGAGCACACTCCGGGATCAGAATTCCATGACTGGAGAGAAGATACTGGGCTATGTATGCGAGGCGGGGAACGCGACCGATATAGATACCCCGTTCGATTTCATGATCGCCGAAGCGAGAATGCGGGAGAGACTCGAAACCAGCAAGATATAAAAAGGATAGGGCGGGACCTGCATGCAGGTCCCGCCCTAGTTAGATGAAGTCTTAGAGTCCGAGTCCGACCAGGCGCGCTGAAAGATGCGCCGGGAGAGAATCGGTCGTAATCAGCACGGCGCCGATCACGATGAGGAGCGCCGCGACCAAGCGCTTCTTGATCCCGGCTTCCCTGAAGAAGAACGCACCGGCGAGGACGGCGAAGAGAACGCTGAACCGCTTGAGTGTTCCAACATAGGCGATGAAGGCCTCGTTGAATCTCGGTTGGATCAACAGGACGTGCATGACCCAAAGCAGAGCGAAGGCGCAGAAGGCCGTGAGAGCGAAAGCCTTCACCGACTCCTTTGTCTCTTCGTTTGCCGCAGAGGCCGTTTCCGGTTTCTTGCCGAACGTCGTTCGAAGCATCCAGGGCAAATATGCCAGTGAGAGAACGACGGTGAGAGTCATGGCCGCAAGGACGATGCCTTGGAGGTCGCCCGCCCGTCTGACCATGATGCCGTCGCAAATCAGGCCAAGTGTGCCGAACGTTGCGGAGCCGAGCGAGAGCATCGTGACCAGGCTTTTCTGGCGTTCTGCCTCGGTCGATCCCTTGCGCCAGAACAGGGTAAGGACGCGCGCGAAGGGAGTGAGGTAGAGATACCAGCGTTCCGGTCGTTTCTCGAAGCCGAGCACATACGCGCCGGCCGTCATCACCAGAACGCCGAGAATGCCGCGGGGTCCTGGAAACTCACCCACCAGCACTGCCGCAAGCGTGATCAAGAGCGGCGTCAGCGATTGCAATGGCGTCGCGTACGACACCTCGCCGAGCTTGTAGGTGCCGGCCTTAGCGTTCAATCCTTGGATCACGACGTTGGCTGCCGCACCCAGGATCACGACGCGGAAGAATCTGGGGGCAAGGTGTGCGGGTAACGTAAGCCCGAAACACGCGCTGTAGAGGGTAAGGAAAGCCAGTGTCGCGGCAACGTACGATCCGCAGACGAACTGCGAGGTCGTAAGGAGCTTGTCCTTCAGCGCATATCTGCGCACCACCCCGAAGAGGGCGATGGCGAGTGCACCGAGGGCGACCAGGACGAGTACCTGGAACATGTTCTTCTCCGGTGAACACAGCATCGGGGTGATGCCGCCAATAATTATAGTAACATACTTATACCAAAATAGCAAGTATTCCACTCTCCGTGCGTGCGTAATGTGTCGTGTATACTGGGCACATTACCCAGAAGCAGAAGAATTCCTATTTATGAATCAAGGCAGTATGACCGCGCAGATAGCCCGTTGGACCGTTCTTGTTTCATTGTTCGTTATCCCGTTTCTTCCGCTCTTCGTCGCGAA
>JAQBRK010000005.1 GCA_028286505.1 Parcubacteria group bacterium | reverse complement strand
CTGCCACCGTGACGATCCACAGCATTTCATTCAAGTGCGTGTCGGGTTTGACTCCGGCAATGACGCCGGCGTCAGAATCCGTAGAATCGTCGGTGGGAATCGGATCGCTCATGCGAGCCTCCTGGTGAATGTTGATTGGCAGAGAACTTCTCATAGAACTTCTGCCTGGGGTATATATTACACTATATTGCACAAAAAGTCAAGTATCTACAAACTAAAATTGTAGAGGACTTTCCCCTTACAGGGGCAGGTAGCTTTCTTCGAAACTACAGTTGGATTTCAATAGTCGCTTCGCTCCTTTGAAATCTGGGCCTACACCTTCGCGGTTTGTTCCGGACTTCGTCCGTCACAAACACCGCAAAGCTTTTCAAGTCCTCTCACGTGAAGCGCGCAGGCGCTTCACTCTGGGCACCAATGTAAAAAACGCCTTGCGGCGTTTTTTACATTGGTGCCCAGGAGAGGACTTGAACCTCCACGCCTTGCGGCACATCCACCTCAAGGATGCATGTATACCAATTTCATCACCTGGGCCTGGTGTGTGACGACTATAGCGCACTGGCTACAAAGAAGAAAGCGGCTTATGCCGCTTCTTCCTTTTTCTCTTCAGGCACTACCTCTTCGGTAGGAGCGTCGAGCGATGGTTCTTCGACTGCGGGAGCTTCCTCTGCGCCTCCGGCTTCTTCAGCGGGTGTCATTTCGGTTTGGTCCGGAGTCTGTGCTGGATCCTTCTCGACGACTTCTGCTTCGGTTTCTGCCGGTATCTCTTCAGGCGCCGGTTCTTCCTTGTAATCCTCGGTCGACATGTTGACCATGCGCATGTTGCGGAGCTGGCGACGTACTTCACGGGCCACCTTCTCGCGAATGAAGTAGAGCTTCGCGCGACGGACCTTGGAACGCTTCGTTATTTCAATCTTATCGATAACGGGAGAGTAGAGCGGGAAGATCTTCTCGACGCCGATGCCGGATAGCTGGGCGCGGACGGTGAACGTACCGCCTGCTTCGTTGCCGTGCTTAACGGCGATAACGAGACCTTCGAACATCTGGAGGCGGGTTTTGCCCTTCTCCATGACCTTCTGGTGCACGCGAACGGTGTCGCCTGGGCGAATACCGAGCTTTGCGCGCTCTTGCGTTGAAACTGGAGTGATTACGGCTTGCATAGTGGTCAGAACTGTAGCATTAGCAGCATATAAATGCAAAAAACGGCGTCGGAGCTGCTATCCGAGTAGGTAGGACTCGGTATTCGGAAACCGAGCCAGTGCCGCATGAAGGTCTGCGGGCACCGGTGCGGTAATGACCTTCGTTCCTCCCGTGGGGAGCGCTACTTCGAGCTGGTACGCATGGAGACCAAGACGGTTGAACCCGAGGTCAGCGGGCTTATTTGGGGCGTAGAGCGGGTCGCACACCACCGGATGGTGGATGGCCTTAAGATGCACGCGAATCTGGTGCGTACGACCGGTTTCGGGCATGGCCTTGAGGAGCGTGTGGGTGCCGATGTCCCCTATCGTCTCCCAACGGGTAAGCGCTTCACGGAGCAGGCCCTTGGCCTTGGGCTGCGCCGAGCGAAGACGGAAGTCCTGTGTGGAGCGGCCTATGGGGAAATCGATGATTCCTTTCTTTTCTTTTATCGAGCCGTAGACGAAGGCGAGGTAGGTCTTATGCGCTTCGCGCGTTTGAAATGCATTTTTGAGAAGGGCGTGAGCTTCGTCGGTCTTCGCAAAGACGAGCACGCCGGAAGTCTCGCGGTCGAGTCGATGCACGATACCCGGACGACGAATTTCCGTTCCGTCTTGTAGCCGCTGGGTCTCGCCGACCTCCCTGGAATCAGGATAATGAGCAGCAAACCAGTCACTTGCCGTTTCATCGGTAGTTTTCCCGTCGGGGTGCGTCATCATGCCCGACGGCTTATTTATGGCGACGATAGCGTCGTCTTCGTAGAGAATGGGGATTTCCATTTCCCTACCCTAGCATTAATCGTACGAGATATTGAATGCCGAGAAGCTATGGGTCGAAGGAAGCCAGGTAATTTTTATGTCGGTCACACTAGCAAGAAAAGGTCCTCGCCGAAGCTTCTTGAGGAGTTTTTCGAGTTGAGGGCGTGTTCCTTCTGCAATCACCAAGACCGTGCCGTCACTCAAATTCTTCACTTCACCCATGAGTTTGAGGGCGGTCGCGTTCCGGCGTACGAAGTCACGGTACATGACCATTTGCACGCGGCCGGACACGAGAGCTTCGAGACGTTCATTCATAGACGGAGTGTACTTCAAAAAATATGCGATATGCGCTATGGTTCAAGAGTTCGGAAATAGGGTGATTAGCTCAGTTGGTAGAGCGCTTCATTTACACTGAAGATGTCGGGGGTTCGAGCCCTCCATCACCCACCATGAATGATGACGTTCGTGTCGGAAAAGGAAATCTCGCCGAGAAAGGAGTGTACGCAAATAGAACGTTCAAAAAGGGCGAGATCGTCAAACGATACAACATTAAGGTACTCGGTGCGGAAGAGTTGCGGAACCTTTCGGAAGCCGACCAGGATTCTATACATACGAGAAATGGAATCACGTATCTCTACGGCGAACCGGACAGGTATACAAATCATTCGGATACACCGAACACTATTCAGGACTTCGAACGCAACTGCGATATCGCATTACGAGACATAGAAGCTGGCGAAATGATAACGACCGATTCCTCAAGAGAGGATTTCTAGGTGCCCGGGAGAGGACCGTGAGTACACTCTCGACTACAACTCTCGTCTCGTCGTCACTCGGCTCGGTCGCAGTCCCGCCTCACGGTTTGGCGTACTCGCCAAACATCGTTCCGGCATTCGAGTCCTCACGTGAAGCGTGCAGGCGCTTCACTTCTCGGGCAAAATTAAAACGCCTTCCGGCGTTATTAATTTGTGCCCGGGAGAGGACTTGAACCTCCACGCCCTTGCGGGCTCTACGACCTGAACGTAGCGTGTTTACCAATTTCACCACCCGGGCTTGTTCGCACTATATCAATTCCAAAATTTCTTGCCCGCTCTGGAAGTTCCGCATTTCTAACTCGCTTCGCTCCCAAGAACTGCTGTCACGCATCGGTCACGTTTCGCTAACCGGATTGCTCCAAGTATTCGCAATCCGCTAAGCGACGCGACCCCGGCTCGCCGTCGCTTCGCGACATGGCTGTGCCTTTCGATTCCTACACGCCAGCAAAGCAGTTTGCTGGCTCGGAGGCATAAAATTTCACACGCTTTATTTTGTGCCTCCGGTAGGAATCGAACCTACATCAACGGCTTAGAAGTCCGGCGCACTATCCATTGTGCTACGGGGGCTTTAGTACCCTAGCGCTGCTATCTCGACGGGTCAACGAAGTGATAGTCGGATAGGTAGTGCGATTTCTCGACAGCGCGACGCTCGAAGATGGCACGTACGGTATCGATAGGAGCCCCTGCTGCAGACGAGGTAACTGGTGCGCTTGGTTGAGTGGACTCGTTTCCGCTGGTTGTTTGGAAAACATACGCACTCCATCCTGCGCTCACG
This sequence comes from Parcubacteria group bacterium, assembly GCA_028286505.1. Lineage (GTDB taxonomy): Bacteria > Patescibacteriota > Minisyncoccia > Phycocordibacterales > Phycocordibacteraceae > C7867-001. The sequence continues at coordinate 4,707 of JAQBRK010000005.1, read as the reverse complement.
ATAAGCAGAAGCAGCGCGACGGAAACGATAGCGATCCAATCCCGCAGCGGTCGAACGCGCGCGCCATACGTGAATACGCGGAGATATTTAGTAAGCAGCGACGTTAGTTTAGAAAGGTTCATGGATGAGTGGGTGTTGAAGATGCGGAACGGGTACCGACGGAGAAAACCGCAGCAGCCGTCCAAGCGCCTCCGGTTGCGACTTTCGCATCGGAGGTGCCGGTATCAAGCGACAGGTTCGTTATCACACCGTCGTACGCACCATACTCGATTGCTCCGAGCGTGCGCATGACGGCGTCGAATGAACCCGCGATAGCAAGCGAGAGCGAGATGCGTCCATGCGTTCCCGATTTCTCGTCGGATACCGACAAGACTTCAACGGTCGCGCCGAGCGGCTTCCCCACCGCCTGGAGTGCGCCGAGGAAGGGCACTACCTCTTCCTTGCCGATTGCATATTGTGTAAGGGTGCCTTCGTCCGCCGAAAGAGAATTGAGTGCCGTGTGAGCGCGAGCGAGGCGTGCGAGCTCGAATGTTTTCGAGCCTATTTCATTTGCGAGTGTCTTGGTTTTCTCGTTCAGCGCAGCCAGGCGATAATATCCCAAACCATACAAACCTCCCGATATGAGGAGAACTACGAGCGCTATAAGGATGGGAGCAAGGGTGCGCGTATTCATGGCAGTAATGTTCCGGTAAGCGTGATGGTAAAAGGAATACTGGATTCCTTTGCGTACGAACTAATCGGAAGATCGTTATTCGTTACGAATGGAAGCTGTCCGAGCGCTTGGTCGTACGCGCGAAGCGTCTCGCGTGTGGAGGCCACTCCCCGCAGGGTCATTTTTCCATCAGGACCGTGTGTAGCGGGCGTGTAAGTGAATCCCGTGAGGGTTATGCCGGTACGTGGAACGGCAAGCGTCGCTCGCAATACCGCAGTAGCGGACGACGTACTACCGAGCCGTGCAAGATACGTGGCATTCTCCGTAAGCGCGGTAACGCGGGCATTCGTTTCCTGTCCCTTTGAAGCGGCGAGCCGCGTGTCGAGCTCATTGATGCGGGCCTGTTGCGCCGCAACCTCTCCATGCACGTAGAGATACGAAGGAATAAGCAGTGCACCACTGCCGATAGTTATCGCCGAAAGCGCGTAGATGAATACCGTTGCAAGACGTAAGAAATATTCGCGGCGTATCGCTCGTATACGCTCGGTAGGAAGGAGGTTGGTGAGTTCGTGATGCATGACTATGGTACGTATTCACGGAGCGCGAGCCCGATTGCGGTCGCATACGCGAGCGACTGCATGTAATCGACCGGTGGAAGCCAGTCGTCACGTTTAGCGAGGTTCGCAAACACGTCGCCGAGCTCCACCGGAATCTTAAGTGCCGTTTCCAAATACTCCGGAAGACCGCGCAGGGTGGCGTTGCCTCCCACGAGAATCGCTCGAGTAACCGGTTCATGCGCCGTGCCCGCCACTGCACGGCTTTGCCAATACTCGAGACGCTTCACGATTTCCTCGCGAATAACCGAAACGGTAGAAAGCATCGCCGCGAGGTATTCGGCGTTCTCGTCGCCCGTCACCAGCCCGCGCTCGGCTTTCACCTTCTTCGCTTCCTCTTCGGTCACGCCGAAGTATTTCTGTACGGCAAGGGTGAGCGCATGACCGCCGATATCGAGCGTAGTCGCGAATATAGGGATGCGACGCGTAACGACCACGAGCTTGGTGGTGGTTTTACCGATATCGATGATGAGCACCGTTTCCGTGTCTCCATGCGGAAGCAGCGCGCGCGGCGCGGCGAATGTTTCTCCTTCGACGGAACGCACGCGAATGCCTGCGTCATCGAAAACGGAGAGTGCGAGGTCAACGACGCGACGGGCAGTACCTACTCCGACTACGTGCGTAGTGGTTCCTGTCCTGAAGGTCGGCACGATATCGAACATCACTTCCGCTGGCGGAAGCGGCACGTATTCATCAAGATGCTGCTCAACGGCAGTGCGCCATTCGCTTCCGTGCTTCCCTTCTACGTCTGCCTCGAAGAGGTAGCTCCGGGCTTCCGGTAACGTGATGTTCGCCGTCTTGATGCCATGTTTTTTCGCAAGCGAGCGCAACATATCGATGACCGCGGCGGTTTCGATTATTTCGCCACCCACGATCGCTCCCTCCGGGAGAGACTCTTCGGCGTAACTCGTAAGTTCGAGTCCGTGCATGCGTTCGGTCAGGCACGCGATTTTTATACCGCTCGAAGAAATATCGATACCGGCAGTCGGCATGGACAAATAACGCGGCGGCGCGAATTCAACACGCAGAAATCGATTGAGCGCTCCTTTCATTGGTTGAAGTATACCGTGACGCACGCGGTGTACCGCGTGCGTTCTTCATGAAAACGTGAATATTCGAGAATTTTAATGCGCGCTCGTGCCGGGAGGCACTACGCGGTCGGGCGTAAGAAATGCGAATGAGTCGCCGTCGCCGACGGCAAAAAGCATGCCGTTACTTTCAAGGCCGCGCAGGGTCCTTGGAGCAAGGTTGGTAACGAACGCAAGCTGGCGTCCGACGAGTTCTTCGGGCTCCGTCACGTACGCCGCAATACCGGACACTATTTGGCGCGGTCCGCTCTCTTCTCCTAGGTCCACCATGAGCCGTAGAAGCTTATCGGTCTCGGGAACTCGTTCGGCACTCACGACCGTACCGACTTTCACTTCGATCTTCCCGAATTCATCGATGTTAATTTGCTCTTTTTCCATGTGAATTACGAAAGGTGGATAAAAACTTCATATGCGCGGCACTGAAATATCTTGGGAAGATAGTTCAGGGAATTTAAGGACGTCGAAGTAGACGTATGTGCTATACGGCGGATGAGACGCACGGGGCCTGCAACAAAGCAGATGGAGCTTTTATCCATGTTTCCGATCAAGATAACTGGTAAGGATTAAAGCTGCGGCGGAGGAATCAACATCCCCGCGCTTGTGCGAGTGGACTCCTTCAAAGTCCCGTCGCGCTTCTTGGGTAGTGAGCATTTCGGGTTCGTAATGAACCGGCACTCCGGTGCGCTCCATAAGTTCCTCGCCGAGCGCCCGAGCCGGGTCGGCTATAGGATTGAGATTCCCGGCAAAATCCCGTGACTCTCCTATCACGATACCGCCGATGTGTTCTTTTTCGATAAGCAGGGAGAGGGCATCCGAAAGTTGGGAATCGTTCGGTACGATATCGAACGGAAATCCCATCGTCCCCTCTTCGTCGGAGAACGCGAGTCCGATTTTCTTCGTGCCGTAATCTATTCCGAGGTAACGCATAGGAGTATCGTACACGCCGCACGTGCTGCGTGCCAACGCGAACGCCTTTGACGCACCGTGCAGCCGTGGCTATACTCGCCTCATGAACTACAGCTACAGCGATCTTGCTTCGATCTCGTTCCTTCACCCGCTCGGACTGTTCCTTGGTCCTATCCTTGCCGTAGTACTTATTTGGGTCATCTTCATTAAAGGCTTCGCTCTTTGGAAATCAGCCCGGAACGGTCACAAGGTTTGGTTCATCGTGCTTCTTATAGCCAATACACTCGGTCTCCTTGAGTTGATATACCTTATCTGGTTCAATAAACCCCGTACGAACGTAGCACCAGTTTCCGCTCCGGCACCTGCACCGTCAGCAGGAACGGAAGCGTAGTTCAAAGGAGGAGTGGCCGAGTGGTCTATGGCACCTGTCTTGAAAACAGGCGTGGGGCAACCTACCGTGAGTTCGAATCTCACCTCCTCCGCAAAATATAAGAGCGCCTTCGGGCGCCTTTTATATTTGGAGGAGGAGAGTCCATCTGGGAGATGGACGTGTGAGATTCGAAGATGTTGTGAGTATTTTGCGAAGCAAAATCCACAACGTGTACTGAAACTGTAAGTTTCGAAAGCGTACTCGCGTTCTCACCTCCTCCGATCCGCAGCCGTCATGACGAATGACTCAGAGTCTACAGCTAATCTTAGTTGCAATAATATCGCAACTGGTATTTACTAGTTGAGTGACTACAGAGACACCAATCGGATACGCTGACCGTCTGCGGGAGAAGGGGCTGCGAGCTACTTCGCAACGTCTTGAGCTTCTTCGCGTTCTTGATAAAGCAAAGATGCCCATGGGTATCGCCGAGCTTCAGGAGGAATACGGAAGCAAGAATATCGACACAGCGACCTTTTACCGTGGCCTCGAGACTCTTGCTGACGCTTCTCTGGTTCGCAGGGTGAATCTTCGACATGGACATATGGACTACGAACTGTCCCGAGAGGGAGACCACCATCACCACATTGTCTGCACGGAGTGCGGTGATGTAGAAGACTTCGATTGGTGTCCCGACGACAAACTACGAAATCAAATCTTGAAGAGAACTAATCGCTTTTCGAGCCTTACCGACCACGCACTTGAGTTCTTCGGAACTTGTAAGAAGTGCTCTTAATTACGACTAATCCTAAGAATATGAAAAGAGAATATATTATCGGGCTCGTGTTCCTCGTTCTGTTCGGCGGTGCATTCGCGTGGATAGCGACTCATCCAAAGTCTCCCCAGGCCGCAAGTGGAAAGCTTCAGGTCGCCACTTCCTTCTATCCACTCTATTTCTTCACTACCCAACTAGGAGGAGATAAGGTGGACGTTACGAACATCACACCTTCGGGTGCCGAGCCGCACGACTTTGAGCCAACCACTCAGGACATTGCAAAGATAGAAGGCGGCAATCTTCTT
>JAQBRK010000002.1 GCA_028286505.1 Parcubacteria group bacterium | reverse complement strand
CTTTGTAAGTTAGAAGCGAACCACCGCATTTCAACCGCAACAGAAAGGGCATCCCCATGCTCAAGCAAACCTGTAAGGCGCTGCTGGGGCTTGCCCTGGCTGTCGTCGCTATCGCCAGCACGTCGAGCTTCGCCCAGGCCGCAACCGCGCCCTGTGTGAAGCCCATCATGCTCAATGGGAAGATCGACAGCTGTGCCATCTATGGCACAGTCCAGTCCGCCAGCCCTTGGCAACCCGCGCCGACGACCCAACACCGGAACACGGTGATGGTCGCCGACACCACGCTGATCGACGGTCCTGCCGGCCAAACGACTGCGACCTTCGCGCCGCGAGGCAACGAGAGCGCTGTTCAGCCACAGTCCACCGGGCCTGTCGTGGGCCGAAACCTTCGGGACTCGGTCATCGTCGACGGCGATCTCGAAGAGGTCAATCGCCGGCGCTTGGCTCCCAATCCGGCGATCGCGTTCGCGAAAGATCGTCAGACCACGGAACTCACGCGCGAAGAATGGACTAAGAAAGGTTGGTCCATGGAAACGTTCGACGCCGTCGAACGCGACAACCGCCATTTCTGCTCCTCGACCTCGACCTACATCGCACATGCCGCATCGCTGATGAGGCGGTACGGCGGCAAGGCACCGGAAATCGTGGCCATCCGTGACCGATACATCGGCATGGAAAAGACGATCAAGAATGCGTACGCCACCGCCACGGGCGCGAACGTGTTCACTGGCGCCATGGGCTTTCTTTCGAGCCCTCTCTACGGCGCAATGACGGCCGGTGCAGCCATCGGAAGCCAGGCGCAAACGCGCGCCTGGGAGAAGATGATGTTCATCACTAAGGATGCCGGCGTCCTCACCCAGGACCTGAACGGACTGCACGTCGAGTTCAACATCATGTCGCTGGAGATGTACGCCGACTACCTCGGCCTCGTCGAAGGTTACTGCACCGGTCGGTACAGCAACTCGCAATAGAAACTCGCGACTTCGGTCGCACGCCCCTTAAAAAGGCAACACCGCCAGGCTCATGCTTGGCGGTGCTTTTTTATACCCTCTAGTGTGCGCTATTGGCCGATCTTCACAAGTTCAACTTCGAACACGAGCGTGGAGTTCGGTGGAATCACACCGAGGTCACGGTTGCCGTATGCCATATCGGGTGGAATGACGAGCTTGCGCTTGCCTCCTACTTTCATACCAACAAGTCCTTGATCCCACCCGGCGATTACCTGCTGCGCGCCCAATTGGAACGAGAACGCCTGACCATGCTTTGCGGAAGCGTCGAAGACGGTTCCGTCAGGAAGCGAGCCAACATAATTAACGGTAACGGTGTCTCCTGCTTTTGCAGCAGGGCCGGTACCTACTATTTCATCGGTAATAGTAAGTTTTGTTGGAAGTGGTCCTGAGACTGCTGCTCCTTGCGGCTGACCTTGTGGAGCAGCTGCGGATGTTGAATCGGATGTTGTTGCCATAGTATCGGTAGTTACTTGCTCCACGGTCGCGCGCGCTTGCGGCTGGAACGGTCGGAAGATGCTAGGACCTAGGAAAAGAAAGGCCATGGAAATAACGACAGCGAGCGTAACGGCGACAGCGGTGGCAGTAATGTTCATATGCTTTATCTAGTAGGTAGTAACCGCAAGTATATCACCCGCGAGAGATTCAACCGTTTCGGCAATAGCGAGGTCAGCTCCAGGAACACGGCGCTCAAGAAATAGGCGAATTTTCTCCTGACTTGGGTTTTGTGCAAGAAAGCGGTACCAGTCGTCCCGAGTGCCTTCGTCCATGCGTTCAATAGTGCGTAGCACGGCGCCCCTGAACACAAGTGAGTTCAGGTCACGAAGGAACGTCTCCTGTTCCTCGGGAGTAAATTCGTCGAATTCGACGGAACTTAGAATAGCGTTGTATGAGTCGGTTACGTTCATATCATTAGCTTATGCGCCGACCAATCATTGCACTATCGTTTGTGGGAGCGTTTGAGTGCGGTGCCACTTCCGAAGAAGGTGTTGTACCACGAGGAGTAAGACCTTCAACTTCATCGGGTGCTCTCACATGGTCTACAGAAGGTGTCGTCGGTGCAGTTTCAACTTGCACGTCACTTCCCTTTACGTCTGCTTGAGTGTCCAACTGCGCGCGATTGAGTTCGGCAATCTTGGCGTCTCCTGCAGCGTCGCCCTTGTGTGCCGCGCTCGCATGCGCGGCTTCGTTCCCGTTCCCGGCCGTATGCGAATAGTCGCGCATCGGTACGTGCTGCTCATAGGTGAACACTTCGCCTTGCGGGGTTTGCTGCATCAGCACATGTTCTGCGCCATGAGAATCCGTATATAGGACCTGCATACGATCTGCCGAAAGGGTAAGCTTGTCGGCAGCAAGTCCATTACCCTCCATATGCATAACGGCGCTATCGACATGTCCGTGTGCACCGTGAAGATCTCCGCCTTTCATCACTTGCTCGAATCCCGTAGCCTTCGAGAACTCATCCATGGTCTTGAACTCGAGCATCTTCTCAACGACGGGAGGACGCACTCCCGCATGCCGATACGCCTCGCTGATTTGCTCACGCAGATCGGCATACAACTTATCGACTCCTTCGCCCTTGTAGCTGATGTGGGCACTGATGCTTTCGGAATGATTGGTCAGAGACGGACCAGTCGCATGAACTCCCGCCTGTTCTGCAGCAGCGGGAACACCGGCCGGTGCTTCTGCAGCGTGTCCGCCGCCTCCACCCGATCCGAAAGAGGCAGTATCTTTGCCGAGTGGGCCGGTATAGTGACCGCTCTGTGCCCCTGACGGCGGCTGATGCCCGAACGCGGCACCGACGGCAGCGCCACCGGCAACGCTCGCGGCGAGCGAGCCCGCAACACCCATAGTGGTCACGCGGTTATCAAGCATTTCTTTCTTTGCAGCCGCTTGTATGCGCTCGCGAGAAAGCGAGGCAAAGGCTCCGGAATCGCGGAGATCTCCGTGAACCTGAGCCTTAAGCTTCGATTCGGCCACTGCCTTTTCTTCCTTTGTAATCCTGCGACCGAACACGCGTGCGAAGAACCCTCCCACACCGCCGAAGGTCGTTGCTTTCGCAACGTGATTCAGAACGGTGCCCGTTTTATTGAATTTCTTGTCTTTTGCGAGTTCCGCGGCCATGTTTATCCCGGCTGCAGATGCGCTCATGCCGCCAATGATCATCATCGGGACAATACCTCCGAACATTCCTGCAGTCGTGAGAGCAGCGCCCGTCGCTCCGCTTACGAATATTTTTTGTTTCGGCGAGAGCTTGTTATAGGCCTTCATGGAAGCTTCAACGAAGTTGTTGTCACGTAGTCGAAGTCCTTCGGAGCGGTTCTTTTGTTCCGCCTCTTCCGCACCGAAGGCCGTTTCTTTGATTACGTACATGCGTTGGTATCGGGCACGTACGGTATCAAGATAGTTCTTACCTCGGCGAGGACCCTTGCTAATGACGGTAGTCGCGTCGCGCTCGCTCCGCGCGGCACCTCCGCGACCTTCTCGTCGCGTTTCTATCGAATTAAGCATCGCTTTTGTGCGTTCTTCACGCGCCTCTACCCATGCTTTGCGGAACGCGGCCACCTGACCGACAGGGTCATTGTCCCTTCCGCTCGCGATGCCGAGCCTTGCACCCATCGCGCTCATGAAGCCGCGTGAGCGCTGACTTGCTTTCAGCGCCGCGAAATACGTTCTTTCACGGTCTTCGACGAGCGCTGCGAGGCGCATGTCATCCGCTCGGAATGCTGCTTCTGCACTCAAACCATTCTCTTTTTTTGTGGGTTGAACTTCCGGAGTTGTATTCAGAGCGACGGGCGTTTGTTCAGCTGGTACGGAAGGCACAGAAGGTGCGGCCTCGGGTGAAGTTTTTCGCATCCGATCCTGGTACGGAACGAATTCGCTGTGGTACCAATCCAATGATTCTTGCGGCGTCATGTTCGGTGGTGGTACGGGCCCGGGAGTAAACTCCGTGTGGTACCAGTCAAGAGCTTCTTGAGGTGTCATCACAGGCTTTCCCTCGACCGTAGCTTTACCCGACACCGGTTGTGGTTCCCGAACGGGCTCAACTTTGTTCATCGGGATAACGTTCGAAGGCGGTTCGAGTGTCTCGTTATCGTTCATCGGTCCTTGCTCGTTAGCTTCAGGCGACTGTTTCTGTTGCGCAAGAATGTCGGCTTCGCTTAAAGCGGGAACTTCGCTCGACGACGCGACCCTGCCTTGAAAGGGAGCGAACGGGTCCTCCCTCAGTGCTTCGTGCTTGTCGAGAAGGGCTTCGAGTTTCGCTTTATATTCGGCCCAACTGTTAGGATCTTTTTCGCTGATGGCGTACTCCTGAGCAAGAGCCTTCACTTCCTTATCAAGCGCTCGGGCATGCAATTTCTCAACAGCTTGGCGGGCCTGTTCCATGGTGGCGAGCTCGGTAGCCATGCCGTCGCGATGCGCCGTATCCAAGTCGTGCGCGGTGGCTTGCGCGGCGTAATGAGGGTCGAAATTCTTGAGGGCTTCCGCCGCGCGACGTTTGCGTTGCAAGACCTTCTCTTCCTTCGTCAGTTTCGGTTCTTTTTCTACCTTCTTGTTTTCAATTTTCATCTTAGGTACAACGCTTATCGTTGCGCGTTTCTTTTTTACGTCAGGAGTGAAATCCAGACCTTTCGGTGCTTTTTTCTGTGATGCTCTTTCAAATGCCATGATTTAAATTAGGAAAGATAACGAGCTCGTATTGATGCTTCAACTGTAGCACGGTCACGTCCATAGGTGAGATAGGAAAGCTCTCGCAAGTCGTCGATCTGGTCCTTGTCGCCTGCAACCGGCGGAAGCGAATGGATATTGAACGGCTTCTGCGGCACGCCTTCTGCCAGAATTTTTACATACGCGTTGTAATTTTCGATGGAAGTGAAATCGCCTGCTTTGAACACCGGCGCGAACTGCTTCTCGAAGAATTCGCCGTCTTCTTGTCCCACGCGGAAAATGGCCATGGAACCCACGTTACCGAACACGGCATCCCGTATCTTCTCGTCTATCTGCGAAAGGAACTGGTGCGCGATGGTGAGCGATAGCTTGTATTTGCGGGCTTCTGAAAGAATTCCGGGAATGGAATCCGTCGTGATGTTCTGGAATTCGTCGATGTACAGATAGAACGGAGCGAAGTCGCCTCTCGGATTATCGGCACGGGAAAGCGCTGCCATGAAGAGCTTGCCAACCAAAATGAGACCGAGGAGGTTCGCATTGCGCTCACCGAGCCTACCCTTCGAAAGGTTCACGAGCAGGATCTTCTTGTTGTCTATGACGTCGCGGAACTTGAAGGATGATTCCTGCTGTCCGATTATCGGACGCATGAAGTCGTTTGCCGTGAACTCATCGAATTTGTTCGTGATGTACGGAACGATGTTCGCGAGTGACGCTTCCCCTTCTGCCTGGGTCGCAATCTCGTTCCAGAACTGGTTGACGATCGGGTTGTTACTCTTCGAGAGCTTGAGGTCCCGGAACGGTTTGTTGGAAAGCACGCGACCGATGTCCATGAGGGTTGAGCCGGACGCCGGGTCTTCCATAACGAGCTGTGTAGCGTTGCGGAAATACTGTTCGAAGGCGGGTCCCATCGATTCCGGGACATCCCCATACAACTGACGGAATATTGCGAGCATTTCGTTCACGATGAAGGATTTCTGCTCCGGCTTCGTTTCGTCGTATTCGAGCATGTTGAGACCGAACGGGCGTGATATCTCAGCCGGGTCGAAGTAGATGACGTCTTCGTAGCGCTCAGGCGGGATGAACGAGAGCACGTCCAGAATGTCGGTGCCGTGCGGATCGATGAAGCAGACTCCCTCGCCGTTGGCGATATCTTGGGCAATCAGCGTTTTCATGAACGACGTCTTTCCCGTACCGGTTTGCCCGATGGTGTAGAGGTGACGCATGCGGTCGAGCGGCGTGAGCTTCACGTCGGTCTTCGCACCGCGATAGTCGTTCGTTCCGAGCGTAAGACCTTGTGACGGCAGTACCGCAGGAGCGGGTGCCGAGGTGAAGCGCGACTGCGCGAGATGCGGCGAGGATTCGATGCCCTTCGGTGGGAAGTGATAGATGGTGGTGAGTTCGCGAAGCGAAAGCGCAAGCGCGCTCGAAGCCGAGAATAATCGGAAGGTAAAATTATGAAATAGTTTCTTCGCGTCGTTCTTTGCGACCTCCTTGAATGAAAGTCGGTTGCCTATCGTGTTCTCGAATTGATTGAATGACGCCTCAAGTTCGGAACGTATGGAAAGCGCGCGGGAAGGGTCTTGGGACGATACGACGATACGGATATTCGTTTCGACGATGGGGGCCATTATTTTCTTCTCGAGCTGCTCGATGGCGACCTTATCAGCCTGGTTCGGGTCAAGTGGTTTCTTAGAAGAGCCCAGCAGACTGAACGCTTCGCGCGCGAGGTCGCCCACGAATGTTTCGGGAAGATTGAACGCCTTGTAGCGGTTCTCACCCTTACGCAGTTCGGCAAGTATGCGGCGGTAATGCTCGACGTAGCGGTGTCCTGTGGGCTTGATGAGTATCTGGAGCGATGCCCCTTCTCCTTCCGGAGCGATTTTCGAGAAGGCGTTAAGAATCGAGTTGATAGGGTCATAGTCGAAGTCGGCGTAATCCTTGAGAGGAAGCATGGGACGGTCCTTGAGGGTCGCGTAGGAGCCTATAGCTGAGCCGTCTTCCGTGAATATGTTGTAGTCGTTCGGTTGCGCGGCAACGCGTGCATCGGGAAATATCGCGAGCAACTGCTTCTCGAACAGGTCTCGCTTGCCGTTGGGTACGGCGGCATAGAACTGGAGCGTCGGGGAATTCACCGCTACGGCGAGCTCGAGCGTAAAGTACGCGGGCTCCTTGGGGTCAGCGTGTTCCACCGAGAGCATGCCCGAATAGAATTGCTCCATCGCGGAAATTATTTCTTTGAGGTGCTTGGTGCGCGTATTCGGGTCGTCCCCTGCGTCAGGTTCCGGAAGCGCGATTTCATAGAGCGTCATGCGCAGTGCCTTCCAGGCAGGCTGTCCTTCTGGGAGTCCCGATATGGACATACCGGAAAGCAGGTACTGCACCAGAAAGCGGTGGAAATCGTCTTCGAGATGCGGACTATTCAGGCGCTCAAGAACCGTGAACGCGTTCTTGATTCCCTTCTCCTCCATTATCTGACGAAGTTCCTTTATCGTCTCGTCGTTCTGCTCCGGGTCGAGACCCTTCGCAAGGTCGCGCGCAACTTCCGAAGTGATGCGATATTCGGGGGTAAGTACGGCTTCGGGCGCCGTGCGGTGACTCACCAGACGCTCATGCGCAACTTCTTCGCGCGCAGGAGACTCTCGCATTACTGCGAGCTCCGCCTCCTTCTGAGCAACCTGCGCACGCAGATATGCCAGTTCGTCCTCGGGATTCCCGAGTGGCCGTAACGGTCCCTCCATAGGGTCAAGTATACCCCTTACCACTTTCACTCTTCGCTAGCCTGTTGGAAACTTTCCTTCTTTCGCTGCCGTTCCGTATCGCATGACGCATTTCTGCCGAAAGTGGTAAGGGGTATACGACATTGTTCCTTACGAATCATCGAGTTAGGGAACAAGAAGTGCCCTTGCGGTGCGGCATGGCGGGAGCTCGCTCGTGCGGAGTTGGGACAAAAAATACCGTTTTACAATTACTCCTCTCGGCGGTACGGTTCACTCAGACGATTGGTTCGGCATCGTGCCTGATTGTTCGTTAGAGGATGACCGTCATGCTTACGGATGGACCAGGATTGCAGAGCGAGTACGAAATCGAAAAGGCTCGCCTTCTCCCGTTCGCCAAACGCGGCTGCGCGCGCCTCGACACGGAGAACTCCAGATGGCGCATACGCATTGAACAAGCTCAGTTGGACATGTCGTGCCCCTATCACTGTCTTCTAGCGCAAGCGCATCCGACCGGATACTTCGGCTACGAATCCGAAAACCGGCTTACCCCGGAACAACTCCGGCACAACGGCTTTCGCATTGAAAGCTACAGAGAAGACAGACGCACTCGTTTTCTGTACCAAATCCTGACTGATATCTGGCTTGAGCTTATCCACGGCATTCCCGCTCTGCCCGATGTCGAACCTGAACTTTCGCGCGAACTTGAGTTCGCCTAACGACAACAGACAAACGGCAAAGCCGTCGACTCCTCCGGAGTCGACGGCCGCCTTTTTTATATTCGTGCTTAGACCGACTTGCGCGCCATCATTCCGAAGAATGCCGTGACAAGCGAGACGACGATGGAGAAGAAGAACGCTGCCCAGAAACCATTCACGTGGAATCCCGGCACGAGCATTGCCGCGAGCATGATGAGGAGCGCATTCACGACGAGCGAGAAGATACCGAGCGTGACGATATTTATCGGAAGCGTAAGAAGCGTAATGACCGGCTTGAAGAACACGTTAATGATGCCGAGGACGACGGCGAGCACGAGTGCACCTACGAGGGTGACGGAGACGCCAGGAATCAAATAGGCGGCAATGAGAATCGCGAGAGCGGTAACGAGCCAGTGGATGAGAGCCATATATATGACGTAAGGGGTAAGTAGTAAGTATAGCGCTTGTAGCGGGTGCGCAACTATTTCAGGTTCACATCGAGCAATCGTCCGATGCCGAAGGTAACGAACATCGCAATAAGGCCACCGATGACCGAGCGAGCGGTCACCACAAGCGGCGACACGCCGCTGGCACGGGCGCTCAAGATACCGGTGATGATAAGTGCGACAACCACGGCCACGAAGGTGACCGGTATACGCACTGCTACCGGTGCGACGAGGATGGCAATAAAAGGAATGAGGGCTCCGGCGAAGAACGAGGCTGCCGAAGCCACTGCGGCATGCCAAGGATTCGTCAGATTATCGGGGTCAATCCCAAGCTCCGCATCGACATGCGCGGCGAATACGTCATGTGCGGAGAGTTCTTCCGCCACGATGCGAGCCGTTTCGGGCTTCAAACCTTTTTTCTCATAAATGGCCGTAAGCTCGTCGAGCTCCGACGCCGCGTAGTTATCAAGTTCGAATCGCTCCTTCTTAAGGAGGGCATGCTCGGTGTCGCGTTGGCTGTTGACCGAAATATATTCACCCACTGCCATGGAAAGCGCGCCGGCAAGTATTCCGGCAACGCCCGTCAGAAGAAGCGTATGGTTGCTGACGGCAGCCCCTGCAATGCCCACGACGAGCGCAGCGAGCGATACGATGCCATCGTTGGCCCCGAGCACCGAAGCGCGTAGCCAGTTTTGCTTGGCGGCGACCGAGTGCGTGTGAGATTCCGGACCTTGGTGTGAGTTCATGGTCATAAGCAAGCGATTATCGTCGGATGGATACAAGGCGCGGGAAATTCGGCGAAGTAGACGTACTTGAGTACGGCGGATGAGCCGGATGGGCCCCGCAACGAAGTAGACGCCGGCGATAATCGCTTGCCATTACGGGTGGAGGAAGAACGCCACAGCCATGATGACGTATGCAACCAATAGCTGGAACCCTTCGAACCACGTGCTTTCACCATCTTCCACCACTGCGTTCGTCACGAAGATAGCGAATATGATGGCTACCAGCTCGAAGGTATTGAATACCAAGTTCATTGGCGTTCCGATGAAGAAACTGACGAGCACCAGTACCGGGGCCACGAACATGACGATCTGCGTCGCGGAACCAATAGCTATCTGGAGCGACAGGTCCATTTTGTTCTTCATGGCCGCTGTGACGGCGGAGAGATGTTCCGCCACGTTTCCAACGATAGCAACGACCACGACTCCGATGAAGAGCTCGGTCCAGCCGAACTGCGCGACGACCGGGCGGATGGCGCCCACGAGTATTTCGGAAAGAATGGCAACGAAGACCGTCGCAAAGAAGAGAATGATGGTGCTCTTTCTCGCGCTCCACTTCGGCGCGATTGAACGCTCGTCGGCCTCTTCTCCCGCATAGAGGTGCTTATGCGTATGGAGCGTGAAGAACAGGTTGGCTCCGTAGGCGGCAATCATCAGGATGGAGACGAAGATCGAAAGCAGTCCCACATCCCCCGTATAACTTGCACCCGAGGTGATGAGGAATATGGCCGGAATAACGAGCGCGATGGTTGCGAGAATGAGCATGGAGCATGCTGCCTTCGCCGCAGTCGCGTTGAAGTGCTGGCGCTCGCGCTTACGACCTCCAAGGAACATGGCGGTACCGAGCACGAGAAGCAGGTTACCGATGATGGCACCTGTAATGGAAGCTTTGGCCACTTCCACGAGACCCGCATGGATGGCGAATAGCGAAACAATGAGCTCGGTAGCGTTGCCGAAGGTGGCGTTCAAAAGCCCCCCTATGGCGGGACTGGTACGCAGCGCCAGGTCTTCGGTGGCGTCCCCTATGTATTTGGCAAGCGGAATGATGGCCGCAGCAGCCATAAGGAAAACGATGAGGGGAGACACGTGCAGAAGTTCCGCCCCGATAGTGAGCGGGGTGAGGAGGAGAAGTCCGAAGAATATTTTTTTCATTCTTGGCAGTATAGCAAAACCAGGTGCGTTATGGCCGCGAGAACGAGAACGACTTCACGACGGTATCGAGGTCCGCATAGTATTTTTGCAAGTCGGCGTCCGAGACGTCTTTGCTTGTCGCCGGGTCATCCCGATAGCTGGAGCCCGTTTGAAGCTGCTCGATGGCTATGCAGGTAGAGTCATGAACGACACGGTAACTGATTCCCTTTTCGTATTGCATCATGGCCGCGTCACCGAACGAGAATACCTTGAACTTCGTTGTTCCGAGCGTTACGTCCGGAAGTGCCTGCTCGTTCTGGTCCGTTGCGGGCTTTTCACAGCGAGCTAGTTCTTTCGGGTCGCTCGACGCGCCTATGCGCACTTCCGCATCGAAGTAGCGCGGATAGGACGAGTCATTCTTTATGCGATAGCTGATGATGGTGAAGATGGGCGTGCCGGTTGCGTTCGGTAGCGCATTCACGCGCCAGGTAGCCGGGAGGTGGTATGAAGTCGCGAAGGTGGGATCGGTCTGGTACTTCTCGGGATACACGATTGAAAACCCATGTTCGCCATCGGTAAATATGGCTTGTCCGCTCAGGTCTACAGGCGTGGACGAAGCAACGGAAGAAATCGGCGGCATGCCGGTATTTTTCGAATGCACCATGTAAAAGACGAAGCTGAAAGCTATGGCGACGATGACGGCACAGAGGATGACGATCGGTCGTTTCATAGGGTAAGTATAGGCGTGACGCTACGGACCTACTAATTATTTCGTATCGGGCGAGTTTGAACCGGAGGTTGTTGTTTCGGAATTGACGACTGCCTCGGGTGCCATCGTTTGAGGTACTTTCGGGATGGCGACATCCATCTTGGGTACGAGGAAATTGGAGAGTGCGGGTGCTGCGAGACGGGCACGCAGCGTGGAGGAAGCGAGGTTGAACGTGCTGCCGAAACGGCCAGTGATAAATGCACGCTTCGCCTTGAGCGGTGTTGTTGAGGCTACCGGCGCGAGCGTTGCGGCCTTAAGCATGGTGCGCGCCGAAGCAGGAGCGCTGGATTGCTCCATGAGCAGTGCGGTCGTGGTTCCCTCTTCGGAGTCTGATGCGGATTCGCTTATGCCTGCCGCGATAGCGGCACTGCTCGTATCGGAGCCGCTCGTGCTCGAGATGCTTTCGCTCGTGGCAACGACTACGGCAAGGAAATCGTTATTGCGTACTTCTCCCGGAACGGTAGCGACCGCACCGAGCGCCTGCGCTTCTCCCGCGAGGTTCGCCGCAAGGTTCGCCTTCACGTTCGCGGCGCTCGTTACGTCGCCGGAAGACGCAAGGTCATCGGCTTTCTGTGCGGCAATTTTCACGCTCGAATCGAATTCGGTCGCGAGGTATGCCTGGCGCTCGGGGGTTAGTTCTCCGCGCGTGGCGAGAGTTACCGCTTCATCGACGCGACGGGTCGCGATACGCGCCGCGACGTTCGCTTGGCCGGTGGCGGTGGGAGCGAGAGCTACCATGACCGGCTCGTTCACTTTCACCTTGATGGAATAGAGTGAGTCGCCGGGAACGCTGCCTTCGGCAGCGAACGTAACGCCGCTCGTTGCGACAATGAGCACCGCGAGAGCCATGGCATAGGTAGAGAAGCGGCGAGAACCAAGTGCTATGAAAAAGGTTCCGAACGGCGAAGGGATGCTCGCAGGAACAGGCGCCGGGTGTTGGTCGGCGTACATGCTGAGGCGCTCGCGGAGCGCGAGGCGTTCATTATTCGAAAGCCGGATGCCGGCAAGTCGTTTGATAAATGTGGTAGTTGAATCAATCATGGACGTGTAGGTGTTCTTGGACTTTTTTGAGGGCGCGGTTGATGCGCACCGACACCGCGTTCGCGGTCTCCCCCGAGAGTGCCGCTATTTCCATCGGGGAGAATCCCTCGACGAAGCGTAGCGTCAGGGCTTCGCGCGAAGGCTCGTCGAGGTCTTTGATAACGTCGAGCACTTCTCGCATTTCGGCATTTCGCTTGATGCTCGTGTGGTCGTCGTTCGCGAACTCGAATCCCTCTTCCTGCAGCATATCGAGCGATTGCTCTTTTCGCTTGCGGTACCAGTCAATGACCAGATTGCGTGCCATGGCATAGAGGAGGGCCCGCTCGTTGCCTATTTCGGTCCCGGCGCGCAGCTGCTGCCAGAAGCGCATGAAGACCTCTTGGGTGAGATCTTCGGCCACCGCACGGCTGCTTACTTTAAGGACGCAAAAGCGGAAGATATCGTCCGAGTACCGGTCGTAGACCTCGAGAAAATGATCTTTGTTTTCTTCGTTATCCATGGTCTATGACGTAGTGAGATAGGGTTTCTTACCGCTGTACGAGCGGTCGGGAGGTATCAGACTATGCTAACAGAGGGTCGCGGGGAGCGCGACTTCTATACACCTGAGAGAAGTTCGGTGATGGTGGCAAGGAGTTCGGCTTGGGTCGAAGGAGCGAGGTGCATGGAGGCGAGATACCCTTCGGAGGTAAGCAGCGAGTGCACCCGCACTTCAAGCGCCGTAGTGAGGTAATCACGTTCGGCTATCGTAAGCATGCGGTACCACGGGTTAGAAAAGCTCACGCTGCCGTCGGTGCGGACCGATACGGTACCGGGCACCGATACGGGAAGTATGCCGAGCAGGCGGGCATTCCGGTGATAACGTACTGAAACTTCGGTTCCCGAGAGCGTAATGGTTTCTATCGAGGCGTTCTTTTGCATCAATGTTTTTGCATACGAATACAGCTCATCCGACGTATGAATACCTACGGGTGAAAGTTCGGGAACGTCCGAGGGCGTCGTGGTAACTGCCGTGCGGGTAATGCTCAGGACTTTTCCCGCACTATCAGGAAGCGTCGTGCCGCTCGTTGAAGCGATAGTTGCACGCGATCCAGTGCTCGTGGCGGTCGTGTTTGCAGGTGCTGAAACGCTTGCCGGTACGGCAGAGCTGGTAACAATCTCCTGAGCGTGCACGGAACTTCCCATAATAGTGAGCGTGAGGACGGCCGCAATCAAAAGTGCGGGAACAAGAACGAACATATCGTAGGCGGGGTTTCTGAACATTCCTTACTTATACTCGGAGCAAGGTGAAGCGAGCGTTAACGAAACAGTACGGTCTCCTCGCGGAGACCGTACTGTTTCGAACTTTGAGGACTTGGGCTAACGCTTCGAAGACTTTTTGGCAGTCTTCTTCGGCATTACTTTGCCGACCGTCTTCTTAACCGTGGTCTGTACCTTTTTCACGTTCTTCTTCACCGTAGCCGACGGTTCGAGCTCGCGCTGTACTTCCTTCCAGTTGCGCTTGAGCTCAAGCGCCGCGTGACCGAGGTCGCTTGCGGCAACGCCGCGTACTCCCTGGTAAGCAGCTGCTGCTTCGTCAACGATACGCGCGATGGACTTTGCGTCGAGGTTCTTGATGGCCTTCGCCTTCTTCACCACGTCGCGCTTCATGCCCTTTGCCCACGTGCTTGCCGCCTGACGATGCTTCTTCGCGCTCTTCGTGCCATAGAAGTAATACCCCGCGGCTCCTGCTGCTGCAGCTGCAGCGAGTGCTGCTGCACCTACCTCTACCTTCGTTGCGGTGGACATACCCTTCTTCGAAGTCTTCTTCGTGCCGGTTGCTTTCTTAGCTGTCTGTTTCTTCGTAGTGGCCATAGATCTGTTTTGAAAATTACTGTTAGGCGCTATCGGATTTTTTCCGGGAACGGCGTTTACCGGTACCGAGAAAGCTGAGGAGGTGCTTTGCGCGCAGACCTTCCTCGCGGACGCTCTTGCGAACGTCGGCAATGTCTTCGCGGAACTTCTGACCTTCCTCTTCTACCAGTACCGATATGTCTTCGATGTTCTTAAGTATCCGAAGCACGCGAATGAGGCATAGCGCCAAGAGGATAGTCATGACAACGACGGCGACGGTTGTCACCACGAAGAAAATGTCCATCTTGAGAAATTCGCTCATCCGTCCCCCCATGGTAGCCCGCCCGCCGTGGAGCGCAATCGACTATTCGGGGTTTTCCCCAGATTAGGAGCCTTTTATTGCTTCTCGCGGACGAATACGAAGCGTGGGCCGGAATATCCGAGCTCGGGCACGTCGACGTTCTCAAGGAACATGGCAAGCGGGCGAGCAAAAAACTCATGCTCAACCTCATACAGCGGTCGGTACACGACGAGTTCCTCTTCGGTCTCGGTCTGGAAGGCTACCCCCATCACGTCGTAGAGCTTCGTCTTGTCCTTGTAGTGGTGGTAGAGGCCCGGAGGTATTTTCATATGTGGAGTATACCCCTTACCACTTTCTACTGAGAACCTTCTCCTCAGTCGTACGCTCCGCACCTATAACTGTATCTAAAAGTGGTAAGGGGTATAGCAAAGGGCCGCCTAAGAAGGCGGCCCCGGCTTAATGCTCGCTATACGAGGAAATGGCTTTCATCAGTTCCATGTACAGTTGGATGGATTCAGCGCATAAGCGCGTCAAATTTTTTTGGATGAGGGTCTGCAGAGCGACCTTCGTAAGCGGACGTCCGAATACTGCAGGATTGAAGGCTAATGACCACCTGCAAGCCAATTGGATTTGAAGATCTTCATTATCCTCAAACGGAACTTCAATGGTCGCGGCAAGCGCCAAAGGGAGCTCCGGCGTGTTCGTATTTAGGAACTCAAGTACTTGACCGTACCAATTGGCGTGAATTTGAGTATTGATGCGGTACAAGAACTTCAGTACGCCGAATTCGGGATTCCAGGAGGCGAAGAAGCCGCATTCCAGTTCCTCCTCGTCATAGAGCTTTCGCATGAACGTGGTCTTGATCTTGCACACCAGTTCGCCATCGGTCGTCTCCGTAATATCTCGCAGAATGAAGGTTCCGAAATCGCGATCGCATCCTTCCAGGAAGCCGCGAAAATTCCATGCTCGGCTCATCGCGTGTCCTTTCTCGCTGCCAGGCACCGTTATACCACGCTCCCAATCCCTATCAAATCCGACGCGAACCCTATAGTATGAAACGATGCCCCCTCCTCCACGCCGCAAGAAGATGAAAGATACGAAGCCGCCTCAAAGTATCGAGGCGGTATTTCCCATGCGCATCAACAAATTCCTAGCGCATAAGGGCCACGCTACCCGTCGCGAAGCCGATACCATCATAGAGAAAGGTCAGGTGTTCTTGAACGGCGTGAAAGCCAAGCTCGGCGACAAGGTCCTCGAGACTGATACCGTTGAGGTAAAAGGCCGTGCACCCAAGAGCTATGTGTATCTCGCCTTCCATAAGCCGAAGGACCTCATTACGCAATCCGAAGAGAAAGGAGAGAAGGATGTTCTCGACATGCTTCCGAGCGACTTGAAGCGCCTCAAGCTCTTTCCGCTCGGTCGCCTTGATAAGGCCTCGTCGGGACTGCTTCTGCTCACGAACGACGGCCGTATCACCGATCGCCTTTTGAACCCGGCCTACGACCATGAGAAAACCTACGAGGTAACGACGAAGATGCCGCTAC
This sequence comes from Parcubacteria group bacterium, assembly GCA_028286505.1. Taxonomy (GTDB): domain Bacteria; phylum Patescibacteriota; class Minisyncoccia; order Phycocordibacterales; family Phycocordibacteraceae; genus C7867-001. The sequence continues at coordinate 20,592 of JAQBRK010000002.1, read as the reverse complement.
GCGCTTCGTTTGCGGAATATATGGAGAAGGGCGTGGATATCGAAGGCTACCTCACGAAGGCCTCGAAAGTGGAAGTGCTCGCTGACCAACGCTTCCGCATTACCATCACCGAAGGTAAGAAGCATCAGATCCGTCGCATGGTGGTTGCGATGCACAACGAAGTGCAGGATCTCCGTCGCGTTCGCATCATGAACATCGAACTCGGCAAGCTCGCGCCCGGCGCCTACCGGCGCCTCGACGGAAAGGAACTCGCTATCTTCCTCGAATCTCTCGGTCTGTAAACGCGTTCCAGAGGTTGCAGAAAGGTCTTGGATGCAAGGCGCCAGAAGTGCGAATGAGGAGCCGTACTAACGTACGGTGACGAGTGAGCACGAACTGGCAACAACGCAGACGAGGCTTTTCTGGAATCGCTGCTACTGATACTGGATAAAAATAGGCGCCGGTTGTAATTTCAGGAGTTCCGCAGGCGTGAGCATACGCGTAGAAGGCGGCTTCAGATCGTTCTTATAGAACAGTTTGAACCCCGCGAATTGTATCGGCTCGGTGGTTATCACCTGCTTGTATGTATTCAGTTTCTTCGCGGCAAATCCCCAACCGTCCATGTCGACGACTATCTGCACTTCCGGAAGAGGCTTGATGTTCCTGTAGCCGGTCACCATATCTTCGGTGAAGCGGTGCACGACGAGTATCTTCGGAGGGAGATTGTTGTCGATGACGAGCTTCTGGAGGAAGGTGGCAGCGTAATTAACATCACTCGAACTCATGGTGCCGATGACGCGGCCGGGCTTCACGCCGTTATGCATCGCGAATTCCGGGTCGATGGCGAGATGCACGTTCGCCTGCTTGAGGTACGGCTCGAGGCGCGGTAGTTCGCGAGGAAGGTCCGAAAGACCCACCTGGACGTCGAGGATGACGATACCGTGCACTTCAGCCGCGAGGTCAATAGCCTTTTGGATTTCCGTTCCCGGCATACGCAGGCGATAGGTGCCGTCGGACTGAGGTGTGCCCTGCGCGGTAACCGCAATGTAATCGATTGCGGCGATGGTTGGCGTTGTCGGGTCAGCTGCGTCCCAAGCTTTCATTTCGGCAAGCAGTTTCTGCTTCACGACTTCTCGCGAATACTCGCCGAGCACGCCCATTTTGGTCGAGTAGAAGTTGCCGTAATACGCGATAACGCGCTTGTACGGCAATATTGCACCGACCTTCGGATACACGGTGGTATTTGCCGGCCATGGCTTAACTTTTACGACTGTCGTACTCGCGGTAGCGGTACTCGCGGTCGTGGATGCGGTACTCACCGGATAATTGGCGAGCTTGAGCATCAAGCGGTCGTATTCTTTCGTATCGAGCGTTACGGGAGCTGCGGGCATTTTAGGCATGAGGAGACTCTTTACCGTCGAAGTGCCTTGCGCTTCCGCTCGGTCATAGCGGCCGGCGAACACTTCCGGAAGCACGACGAATACGCCGACCACGACCAGTACGAGCGCACCCATGACGGCATAGGATTTCCCTTTGGGATTTTTTTTGCTCTTATCTGCCGGAGCTTTTTTCATTGTCCTAGCATTCTACGCCACATTCGCACATGAAGAAACGCAAGGAGAATCCAAATATGATTTCCGCCCCAGCGGAGGTCACTTTTTTATACGATAAAACCGGCCGCAGGCGGCCGGTTTTATCAGAGACATTCTATTATTGACTATTTGCGCTTGCCGAAGCATCAGCGGAGACGCCTGCATGAAGCGCGGCCTGGAGTTTCTCCAGTATCATCGCGCGCATGCGGTTCGTCATGCTTGAAGCGGAGGCAGAAGCCTTAGCCGAAGCAGTAGCTTCTGCAGACTGCATCGACGTAACTTGCGCCTGAAGCTTGCTCTCAAGATCGGCGCGCGCCTCCGTACCGCTCATAAGGAACGCGTACCAAGGGTAGTGCACCGATACGGCACCATTGTTATCGAGATGCACCCTGACCTTCATCGAAGCAGGGATGAATCCGAGGAAATGAGCAGGACGACGATACGTCATATCCATACCTTGGTCATTTACCGCTACGGCGTCGACGTTCGTATCACCTTTTACTACGGAGTTCGCGTAGGCGGAAAGCGAGTCGTTCGTCGTTACGTCCAAAGCACTGGTAACGGTAACGCCGGTGGTCGAATTCTGAACATCGCCCTGCATGAGGTTTATGTTGAGACCTGCGGAGGACGAAGTGTCGGAGGTTGCGCTGCCGCTAGTGGTGTTCGACGAACCGTTACCGGATACGGAGGTGTCAGAACCGTTCGTGCCGCCCGAGACGTTCGTACCGGAATTCGCACTTGAGGAACCGTTTGACGTTCCTGTGGTTATAGTAGTGCCGGATTGAACGGCACCGGTAACTGTGTTGGCCGCAAGCGCGGTGCCTGCGCCCGAAAGGCCGAATGTGAGCGAGAGAGCGAGTGCGCTGAATTGTTTCATTGTGGTGGTACTAGGTAATAAGACAATGCGCGGCCGAGCGCGCATGAACGGGACAATGCCACACCCCGGATGAAGGGTTCATTAACCTACCGGGTTATATATCATGATGGTCTGATCATTTTTCTTTTCGCCGTACTCGAAGCCGAGGTTTTCGTAGAAAGCCCGTGCGCCCGTATTAATATCATGTACTTCAAGCGTAATGGGGAGGTTCGACGTTATTGATTCTTGTATCAGGTCGGTAAAAAGTGAAGTGCCGATACCCTTTCCTTGGTACTCCGGAAGTATCTGTATACCGCCCACATAGATGGATGCTTCCGATCTCACTACGCGGAGCCGCCCGACATCTTTGCCATTGTATTGAATGATATCGATTTTTTCCGGGTCGAATTTCGCTTTATATTTTTCATATTCTTCACCCGCGTCATTTTGCGTTGCAGTTCCCGCTTCCGTTACCGGACGCATTGCTTCAGTAGAAACGCGATACAGGAAAGCCAGATCGCTTGGAGTTGCTTTACGGAGCGTAATGTTACTCGGAGCGTTTTCGCGCAAAATAAATCCTTCGGTCATGGATGTATGGTATGCCTAGTCCTTAATATGTAAACCGAACACGCCTGAAAGATACAGTGCCTGTTCCGAAGACACGCTCACGTCAGCGATGCTCGTTTTATCTATATGGAGATTTTCGAGATTCGAACCCGGGAACGCTACACCGTCGAGCTTGCCTGAAACGAACTGGGCTCCGGTGAGATTGCAGTTGCGGAATTCCACATCTTCAAGCTCCGCACGCAGGAAATCGCATTCCGTCATTTCGCACGTATCAAATACGACGTCCTTGAGTTTGCTGAACCTGAAGTTCGCGCCGTCGAGTTTTGATGCATTGAACTGCACGTCGCGCAGGTCCGATTCGGCGAGTGTTGCTCCCTGAAAACGCGTTCCCTTTATAAGTACGCGATTAAAACTTGTTTCGAATAGCTCCGTAGCGGTGAAGCTGCACTTCTCGAGTATGCAATCAGAAATGGTGGCCTCGGCTATTTTCGCCCCGTCGAACGAGCTGTTTTCAACGACGCATTCCGTAAAGTTCAACGTTTCTAGCTTCCGCTCTCCCAGATCAGCTCCGACGATGAGCGATTCCTCCATAATAAGCTCGGTGCCGCTCCCCACGGTTACGTGGATGAGTTTCTCGCGTTTAACGTCGGGTTTGCGAATCATAGAGACATTCTACGTGAATCCGCGCCTCATGAGAATAATCGCGTAACGTGACATACTGCACCCATGAAAACAAAGACACGTTCAATTCTCTACTGGGTAACCATCTCTCTACTCTGCTTGTGGCTCATTGCCGACGGACTTGCCGGAGTATTCCACGTAGCTGCGGGAGCAGATTCCCTAACACAGCTCGGCTACCCTCTCTATGTGCTTACCATTACCGGTGTAGCGAAAATCATCGGTGCAATTGCCATCTTCCAGAACAAATACCGCACGATTAAAGAATGGGCGTTTGCAGGCTATGCCATCGATTGTATTGGAGCTGCAGCGTCCTGGTTCTTCATTCAGGGAAGCCCGATCAACATCGTCATGCCGCTCGTGTTCTTGGCATTCATGTTCGTCCCCTATACGCTTTGGAAAAAGCGTCTTTCTGCGAACCCTGCTTAGCGGTTACGGAAGCGGGTCGGTCGTTATGACGACGGTTTGCGGCTGCTGATGCGCTTCAAGGGTTTCTGCGAGTTTTTTGTTCTCTTTCTTGAGTCCCATGATGCGGAAACTACCGGCAAGTGCCGACGGCAGGAATGCGAGCATGCTGATGAGAATACCAACGGCCACACTCACGATAACGAGGAGCGCGAGCGAGCTATCGAACTGCCATCCGAGGAACGTAAGCGAAACGATTTCGTTGTTCTGAAGTGCGAACACCAGTGCGCCTGCGCCGAGAACGAATCCGAGAACGAAAAGGATAATGGTCATGCTTAAATCGGCTTGCTCGTCATTATTTCAATGGTCGCTCCCGGTATGCCGAAATGCGGATGTCCTTCGAACATCTCCGCCGCAGCATCCTGGTTTTCTGCTTCAACGACCGAGTACAGCATCAAGTCGTTCTTACCGTCTGCCACTCCTTCGGAACTAACTACCTTGGTCTTTCCGAGCCCAGCACTCATCTGAACTGCGTCTTTGTGACTAGTGGCCCATTCTTGCCAGTCGCTCTGCATCTTTGCTTCTGCTGCTTTTCGTACTTCGGGGTCCGTCTTAGCCCACTCCTCCATTGCTGCTGCTGGCGCACGGTATATTGCGATGAATTTTTCCATATGCGTGCAGTATATACCGAGCGCCGACAGTTCGCATGCTTACGTTTGAAAAGAGGAGTGGGCGTGCCATGCTCACTAGAGTCAGAAATGGAGATAGGTTGTGAAGAACCTTGTCACGGGCTTCTGCAATTCCTGCCAAGATATTCTTCTTGTGGGCGGGAATCTCTTCTACTGCTCCGATGCATGTCAGGCCGATGCTCTACGAACTCATCCGGAAGAACCGGAGCGAACGGTAAGTTCGGTTCGTCATGCACTGTGCACGTCTGGTGAGACGTAACGGTGTCTGCTGAAGATAACCCAAGACCGCCGGCTTCAGCCGACGGTCTTGTTCTATGTCTTATTCAATCGTGCGTATACTTGAGCAATGATTGGAATGATTTATCGCTTCTTCCGGCGCAGGTATCGCACTTGCTGGCGAAAAGTAACGCACCGTACGCAAGGGAGCGCAGCGCGTGAAGCCGGCCGTATGGGCGGCGGGGTTCATGCGTATCGCTGCCCTTACTGCCATAAGTGGCATGTCGGACATTCGTCTTGGTAAAAAGCTTTACTCGCCTACTAGCTTTTGCGATAGTAGTGCAATGAATACATCGTCATCCGCCCGCTGGTGGGCGCTTCTTATTTTGTGCGCCGGAACGCTCATGATAGTGCTCGACACGACCATCGTGAACGTGGCACTTCCGTCCATTCGCACCAGCCTCGGTTTCTCGCCTTCGGCGCTCGCATGGGTAGTAAATGCGTATGTTCTGACCTTCGGCGGCTTCTTACTGCTTGGCGGTCGTCTCGGCGACCTGTACGGCCATCGCCGCCTCTTTCTCATCGGTCTGACGGTATTCACTCTTTCTTCGCTCGCCTGCGGGTTCGCGTGGTCGCAGGGGATGCTCATCGCCGCTCGAGCGTTACAAGGCATCGGCGGCGCTATCGTTTCCGCTGTCTCGCTCTCACTCATGATGAATCTCTTCACCGAGCCCGAAGAGCGCGCGAAGGCGATGGGTTATTTCGGATTTGTTGCGGCGGGAGGAGGCAGCGTCGGGGTGCTCCTCGGCGGCATACTTACTGGTACCTTCAATTGGCACTGGATATTCCTCGTGAATCTCCCTATCGGTATTCTCGTGTTCCTTTTCTCTTTACGCCTGCTTCCCAAAGCGCACGTTCGGCCGGAGGCAGTTCGTCTTGATGTTGCTGGTGCGCTGCTCGTTACCGCGTCACTCATGCTTGCGGTCTACGCGATAGTGAATGGCAACGAAGCCGGGTGGACGTCAGTCGCGACTCTTGGCCTGCTCGCTCTCGCAGTAGTTCTTCTCGTAGTCTTTCTTATAGTCGAATCGAGAGTGAAAGACCCGCTCATTCCACTGCATCTCTTTAAGCTGCACAATCTCGCTGTGGCGAACGTACTTGGCGTTCTGTGGGCCGCGGCGATGTTCGCCTCGTTCTTCCTCTCCGCGCTGTATCTCCAGTCCGTGCTCGGCTACACGCCGCTACAAGTCGGTCTCGCTTTTCTCCCGGGTAACATCATCATGGCGATATTCTCATTCAAGCTTTCCGCGTATCTCGTAAACCGTTTTGGCATTAAGCGGCCGCTCGTAATCGGACTAGCGCTAGCTTGTCTGGCGCTGCTTCTCTTTGCGCGCGCTCCAGTGGACGGTCACTTCCTGCTCGACGTACTTCCCGGAATGCTCCTGATAGGTATCGGCGGCGGTATTGCGTTCAATCCGATGCTCCTTGCCGCGATGCAAGACGCCTCTGAAGAAGAATCCGGAGTTGCCTCGGGCATCGTCAACACGTCGTTCATGATGGGTGGTGCGCTCGGTCTTGCAGTGCTCGCTAGCCTTGCGGCATATCGCACCGCGAGCCTGCTCGCGAGCGGTTCGACTCAGATTAACGCGCTTGCGAGCGGGTACCACTGGGCCTTCCTTGCTGGAGCGCTGTGCGCAGGAGCTGCAGCCCTCGGCGCGCTCTTGCTTCGTACTAAGTAAATCGAGAGCTAACGCAACGTTAGTGGCTGTTCATCATCAGAATTCCCACGAGGGCGAGCCCGATGCCCGCGTACTGAAGTAGCGAAAGATGTTCCCTAAAAATAAGGATGCCGAAGCCGATGCTGAGTATCGAATAAAAAACGATGAATATGTTCGAATATATGCCGAGCTCTTTTTGATACATGAACACCCATATGGCAAAAAGTATCTGCACAAAATACAGAATATAAACGAGCAGCATCCAAGGATTGAAGAAGGCATCGACGAACGTGCGGCCGCTGCTTATTTTCTTGATTATCGTATCGGCTAGCGCAATAGTAAGACCCGAAAGCACGATAAGGAAAAGCTGGATGGCGGCGATCATGAACGCGTTATCTGCTTCGCGGTGATTCTACAGGGCGCCAAGTACCGCACCCATAAGCGCGAACGCCACGAATGCCGATGCGCATTCGAATGCCCAAAGTTTCCATGAACGCCCCTTCCAAATTACTTCGATTGAAGTCGAGGTAACGATAAAGCCAAGACAGAGCCAGAGGGCGATAATGATTCCGCGAAACCACGTGCGATCCCCCATAAGCGGTGAAGCGAATGCTATCCAAAACACGCCGGCCATAACGGTAGCGGTTACCAGGAACACGACGTAATTCAAAAGTATCTGAGAACCCTTGGGCTTTGGTTGCTCTGTCTGATTGGACAGTCTCAGAGCAACTTTTCCGAATAACGGACCATTCCATAAAAAAGCACTTACGAATGCGACGGTAGCTGCAACGACGATAGCAATGATATTCATAGGATTATCTTATCATTAGCCCTAGCGATGCGGGCACCCAGCCCAGCAGCAGGGCCTGCGCATTCCCCCTTTGAGCTTCGAGAGGCCTTTTTTTATTCTGATGCCTCTCGTTTCGGCTTTCTTTCCGGACGTAACCCAGCAAATCCATTCGCTACGCGCGAGCGGCGTAATATCGTCCCAGGTTGCTTTCGCCGCAGGAGCAGCATGTAGTGCCTTTCTAAAATCCGCAGGAAGCGTATGCAGCATAGTGTTTTTAGGAAGTTTTCGAATCCGGTGTAAACGGACCGGCCAGTTCGTACGTGGCGAAAATTACTCCAGTTGTGGAGACTATCGAATCGACAAGTTTGAAGTTTTCAGCTTGAGTTCCCTCCGCGAAGAGCTTTTTCCCGGTACCGAGCGTAATCGGATACGTCCACACATGCATTCTATCTATCAACTCATTTTGAAGCAGGGTCTGGATGAGGTTCCCGCTGCCGTACACCCACAAGTCCGGTTCGTCCTCTTCTTTCAATTTTTGCAGTTGCATCACGACATCGCCCGTAATACAGAACGAGTTGCTCCATGCAGGTTCGAAAGAGTGATGCGAGACGACGTATTTCTTCGTCGTATTAAAGGGATTGGCCACCTCAAGGTCTGTTGTTGCCTTCGGCCAATACGAAGCAAAGATATCGTAGGTTTTCTTCCCCAGAAGCAGCTCGAACGGAGCACTCATGAATTCGCCGATTTTAGATTCCAGTTTCTCGCCCGAAGGAAAAGATATTTGCCAGCCGCCATAGGGGAATCCGCCCGATGCGTCTTCCTCCGGACCTCCTGGCGCCTGCATAACACCGTCGAGCGTAACGAAGGTCGTTGTGATGATTTTCCTCATGCGGCAATCATATCAAATTGGTTTCGGGCAATCCGTGAAGAATTACGCCATGCAGTTTTTCCCTAGGGCCGGAGAAGACTAGTCATGACGAGGAAGCGTGAATTCTCTTCGTGAGTAAGGCTATGATTGCGCAAATCGATTTCGCGATCCGTATCCTTCTTTGCGAAATATTCCTCGGTGTAGGAACGATACGGTTCAAGATAGGTTAATAGCTCGTCTTTGTGAGCTTCAAGCATGGAGTCAGCTTTTTGTATGTTTTGCTCAACCAACGACCTGTCGCCGTCAACAGTATTCACATATGCCCTCACCTGCTCGTCACGGATATCTTTAATGATTTTTTCAAGCTCAGGATCAGCAACAAAATCTCGCACCGCTACATGCTGCTCATACCGAACTTCCTCCTTGGGTGTAGATTTCGCGGACTCAGGAGTCTTTTTTGGATTCTTACCGAAGAGGCTGTCCCATTTAGGCATACGAGTAATTCATTAGTTAATGTTCAAAGTATACACATGGACATGCTCGTCTGAAAATAAATAATGGCTGACTGACTGGAACGATGTTGGGACCTTTATACAATACGTGGTACGTTCTCCAGGGTTACGCACACAATCAATCTTGGAGGCTTGCATATGTCGGATTCACCAGAAGGCGTGCTGCAGCTTCTTGATGCGCACGGCGAACTTCGTTCCATGGACGACCTTGAGTACGAGATAATCCAATTCGCCATAACGAAGAGCCAGGGCAACATGAGCGAGACCGCCTGGGGTCTTAAGATCGGTAGAAGCACGCTCTATCGCAAAATGAACGAGAAGAAATTCAGGAGGCCGGCACCCGAAGGGTAAATAGGCTTTTCTGTGGAATAAGACGATGGAATGGGGCCTCCTTCGGGAGGTCCTTTTGCTTGACTATGCCTGCCCAACACCAATATCCCTTGGTGCCGGGTTGGAACCTTTCTGCAACACGTGATAGGTTCTGTCTAGACAGAAGGAGTCGGGACATGTCCCACGAAGTCGATTGTGTCATCCTTTGGCATTACTACGACGCCCAAGGCAAGCTCATCAATGCGTCCGGCACGCATCTGGTAGGTACGCTGGGAAACCTCAATGATCGCTTGCGCGAGGCCCATGATCAGGCCGAGAAGAACCGGGAGGCCGGTCAGCCTTATTCACTCGCCGCCCAGATCATCGCTAACAGGATTTAGACTTTGGGTAAGCACCCAGCGGAAAGCACCCATCCGCTGGGTGCTTCTGTTTGGTACAGGTAGCCTTAGTTATTAGCTTCGCAAGAAGTCCGGTGGTGGTGCGCCGAACCGAACTTCTGCCATGTTTCCGATGGCTTCGTGCGGTTCCGTATTGGGATACTGGACTCGGTAGGCTCTCATGACTCCGCCAAATACCGCGTCGACCCAATGTAATCCAAGTTCAACGGCGATCGATCTAAGGCCGTCCTCAGATTCACCCTCTATCTCAATATAAGGCTCAAGCCACGGCCACTCATCGAGTACTATTTCATAATCTCCATATGCCCACGTTTCCCTTTTTGATTCCTGGAACGAGACGACTTCCAGGCCTATCGATGTAAATATGTTAACGGTATCGTCAAACGATTTCACGATTGTCTCTGTCTCGTAAGCGCCATCGACCGTGCGTGATTTGAATTGCTTGAACGTGAGCGTAATCTTGTCGCCCTCATCTCGAACGCGCACGAAGGAATTATGCTCGCCTTTCTGGAGTCGCCGGTCGGGAAAATCAAGTATTACTCGCTTCATGAGACGCATGGGTGCGGTACATTTTGCACCTAGCTTCTGAAGTTTTTTTCTCATGTCGTCATGGTCCACGGCGAGGAACTTAACTTCTATCTCTGGTTTCATAGCATTAAGTATATTCCGAAAGCTTGCAGTCTGGGACGATGTTGGAGCCTGTATATAGCGCCTATCCAAAGTTTGTACGACTAACTTACGGTTTTACTGTCACGCATATAAAAGACGTTCCACTTGTGGTGGTCGAGGTCGGCGAAACTTCGACCATATATTGTGTCCATATCCGCAGGCTCGTGCAGCTCCGAACCCCCGGCTTTAAGGGCATTATCGACCAATGAATTCACTTCTTCCCTGCTATCGGTCCCGATTGAGATAAGCATTTCATTTACCTTCGCGGCATCGGCGACTTCTCCCATGGATGCTTCTTTAAAATGAGGTTCGGGCAACAGCGCAACGATAACGTTCTCAAGTACGACGAAGCATAGGGCGTTTTCGTCGGTAAGTTCGGCATCAAGTGAAAGCCCCATGGCAGTAAAGAATTCCTTTGATATCTCGCGGTCTTTGACCGGTAGATTTATGATGACTTGTTTTGACATTATGCTTGTTTGTTACGGAGCGCTTTCGGATCGACGCATCTCGCGCCGGAACCGTTATTTAGAGTTCCTCGGCCAACGATACGATGATGCCTCCCGGACCCCGCACATAGCACAGCCTGTACAGGTTCTCGTATTCAACCACTTCGCCGATAAGTTCGGCGCCGTAGGCGCCCATGCGCGCGACGGCGTCATTGACGTTGTCGACGGTGAACATGACGCTTCGAAGGCCCAGCGCGTTCGGCGGTATGATCGCCGGCTCGATCTCGATCAGTTTTGGATTGCGAAACTTCGTTAGCTCAAGCCGCCCGTGCCCGTCCGGGGTCCGCATCATAACGATATCGGCTTGAACGCCTTCGAGTCCGTTCACGCGGTCCACCCACGGGCCCTCGACCGACGCCTCGCCTTCGCGCGTCATGCCGAGCGCGGTGAAAAAATCGGTAGCGGTTATAAGGTCGTCAACGACGACGCTGATGTGGTCCAATCTCTTGATCGCCATTTCCCCAGTATATCGTCTTTTACCTTAAACTCGCTGGATCTCGGTGCCGGGTTGGAACCTTTCTGCAGCTTGTGATAGGTTCTGTCCAGGAGGAATATCGATGTGGTATTTTGTCGCACTTGCGGTGCTCATAACATTTGTAGCCACCCTGTATGGCGCAGGTGCATTTCGCCCTCGCCGAACGCATAAGCACAGATGCCCTGAGTATAGATGCGTGTGGGAGCATGACCCACAAAAGATGCTTGGGCCCGATGCTCACCAATGTCCGGGATGCGGAAAAGAACGCCACATCGTCTACTTCGGTAGCGATGCTGCAAAATTCAGGCGTTGGGGCGAGAGTAAATCGCCTACGGAGAATCGTCTCCCGTAGGCGATTTTCTGTTTTTCGCTGAACGGTTAGGATGCTATTAGCTCTTAAAAAGTAACGAGAACGCTGATAGAACCATGTTGTAACCGTAATGACCCTGTTATCTGTCTTTGACAGATAACATTATTTAATGTTAAATCCTTTCGGATGCCCAAGATCTTCCTGATGGCGTAGTCCCCGGGTATCTCTGCAAGAGTCAGGAACGGAGATTGAAAATGAGAATCGAGACAGCAGCTATCGCCAAGTGCACCTTGGCCGAGCTTTTGAGGGAATTCCCTGGACTGCTCGGAGATATTAACGATGTCTTCCACCGCACACTTCCGGGTCTTACCTACAATATCCATAAACGACCGAAGTTCGATGAGTGGCAGGAGCGCTTGAAGACTGAGGAGCCGAAACCCAATGGCGTGGCCTTCACTCACACCGAACTCGCACTCACCTTCATGCAGCTCAGGTGGGACGCCCAAGACAGGCTTCTGACTGAGATTCACAAGGCGGTATGGAAGTATCGCGAGGCCGTGCGTCTTGAGGTCGAAGTGCCCTGGGGCAAGAAGTCGGTTCGAACAATGAAGGTCGAGTGGTATCGGCACGATGGTATGGCCCTCGGTCCTTACCTCGATCTGACAGTTTCACTGATGTAGCGAGCAGGCGCGGATGGAAACATCCGCGCTTTTGCATACTAAAGCTTACTGGCTACCAGGACGATGCCTGTCCAGTACCAATATCCTTTGGTGCTGGGTTGGAACCTTCTTGGCTAGAGGGTACGAATTTCCTTGACTATAAACACTGGCTCCAGCTCTGAAATGTCCACTATCTCGAACCCGCGAGCACGAATCTGTTGAATAAGGGTCGGTAGCATACGCACCGTTCGAACCGCACGGGTTTTTAATTCAGATGTGTTCTCGCTTCCGTCATGCATATTGATGATTGCTCCGTTATGAAGCTGTATTTTCACTTTTAGAAGCATGAGCCATATAGGGATGCGGATGAACCAATCGTGAGTGATGATCGAGCAATCGGCTACGATAATTTCGTTCCGTAGGTTTTTTTCCCGTAAAGGTTGTTCATACAATTCTTTGACTCGAGGTATGCCGTTATCAACCGCGTTATACATGAGTTGTGGCACGCGAATGTAGTGAACAGGCTTCCTGCTAATCTTCTCTATTGATCGATTACCAAGAAGGAACTCATGGTACGGTTCTTTTCCGTCTGAGCCTCCGTGTTTCTGCGTGTGCCCGCCAATGGTGTGCCCCTCATCGACTATTCGTTTAACTATCTCCGGATAGCTTTCAGCCCTGTCTCCTATAAGAAAGAAGGCGGCTTTGCAATTTTCTCGCCTAAGAATGTCGAGAATTTCGGGAGTGGCATATGGATTCGGTCCGTCATCGAATGTAAGAACAATTCTTTTAAGCTCAGATGTACCTCGCTTGAAAATTCGTAAGTCGCGCATACTTAAAGTTTACAATATTGCTGGCCGTCTGGGACGATGTTGGAACCTTTTTGCAACATGTGTTAGGTTTTGTCCAGACAGGAGACGTGTCATGAATTCCTTTTCTAGCAACTGCACCTTGATTGAGACATCAAGAGACCGTACCGCACTCAAGAAACTGCTCCTCGATGCGGACAACACATTCGGACCAATGGGTTCTGGCGGATACGAAATCCGCGAGCATAATCCGCTTTCCGAGGCTGTAGCAATAGCCTTTGTACAGCTCGACTGCTTACCCGCACCCCGCTATTTCGCATTCATTCAGGACGGAAAGATCTGGGTGACTCACATGACAAGCTGGGTGGTTGATCATCTGAGACAGCGCGGCATCGACTTCTCAAGCAAGCAGGTTCCGAACCCTGACTTTATCGAACATTATGTACGTGCTCTTCCCGAGAGGAGCTAAGTACACCACTGGGTCGCCTCACGGCGACCCTTCACTTTGAGCTATTTACTGGGAGACTAGGGACGTGATTACACTATCTCTCCTTACAGGAGCAGTACACATTGCTGATTTTGCACCGCAAAATGCTCGCAACATTTTCGATCTCTAGACGCGAACGTCCCACGTTCGCTTCTCCACAGCAAAAGCTGCGCCGCACCTTTTGCTGGGAGACTAGGGATCGAACCTAGATTCAACGCTTCAAAGGCGTTTGTCCGACCATTAGACGATCTCCCAAGGAAGCTACAATACCCTCTATCCAGCCATTCACTTGTCTGTTAAGGGTTGTGCTTGACCTCACTTTAATCCGTAATAGACCATGGTACAAGTCAGTAACATTGCCGCGATTTGTCTTTGGATTTCCTTTCTTATAATAAACTCTGTCTAGATTTTCGATCGATATATCCAGTTTCTCCGACCACCACGTTTTAAACTTCTCAGTATCTTTTCTTCTTTCGATATGGATATAGAGCTCAACAAATATATCTTTCCTTTCAATACCTTGGCTGTGTAGCCATGCCAGAAATACCGAAAGCATACGGTGATCGGAATTTCCAAACATTATCCCCGCGCTTGGTGACCGCATATTCTGTTTCGAACCTTCGGCCCAGTGAAGCGCGGTACCAATAAGCCAAAGCTCACGATCCGTTAATTTTCCAATGTCTCTTTTGCCATCCTCATTCAATTTCTGGATTTGTAAGAGACGTGTATCTCTTCGTGCATGCGCTCCGCGTAATGCGGCCTCGCGACGTAGGGTGGTCATTCGTTGCTTCTGCGGCACGGCCAGTTCGACCGATTTAAACCATTCCGACAAAGTCGACTTGGCGACGGGTAAAAGTGCTCGTATTTCGCGATAACTTTTACCTTCTCGTCGAAACGCTATCGCCTGTTGCTTATGGGGGTTTGCCACTAAGGTAGTATATAGGTTACCTGACCACTAACCTACCTTAGCGTGTGAATGGCTAGAGTCTGCAGAGCGTTTTGAGCGCGGTCACGTCGTCGTCCGACAGTGTCACGCCGCTTTTGTTATACGGAAACATGATGGATTTTGGATTGTCGTTATGCGCGAGACCGAGTACATGACCGAGCTCATGCGCGAGCGAGTGAATGAGTTCGTTCTGAGTTTTATATGCATAGATATCGATACGTTGATTCCCCGCCGCATCGCGCACATACTCCCCTTCTTCGAAATCACCTCCGACCGCGGCATTGAACTGGTTCACTACTTTATTAATGCTGTTGACGCTCGCATTGAACGCTGCGGTTTTCGTTTTGAGAGCCGCTGACTGTGCATCCAGAACAACTCCCTGTTGCTTCAGTTCATCTTGCTGTTGATTTAACCGGGCTTGTTCGGTGTGCAGGCGGGCATACGTTTCTTTATCGGCACCTCCGGCTGCGTTCACGCGCCTTACTTCTTCGGAATACGCGAGGCTCGCGGTATTAAGCGATGCAACGGCTTTGGCATAGGCGTTTTCTGCGGCGCGGTATGCAGTGACAAGAGCATTCAATTCGGTGCGCGCGGTGCTTTGCGACGCTTCGGTGGTGTCTATTTTAGTTCCGAGTTCTATCGCCTGCTGACGAGTGTCGTAGACGAAATTAACGGGAATCGCGTGATTGTTCGTGGGGTCATAGGCAAACACTGGCTTCCCGGCCGCATCGTTCCAAAGCCGTGAGGCATCATCAAGCTTTGCGATGATTTGCGCATTCGTCATCGCGAACTTCGGGTCAACGGTTCCTATCGTATACGGAATGGGCTTAGCGCAGTGCGGAACGAACGAAAAGTTCGAAATATCAAGCGGTCGCTCATAAAAATAGACGCCTGCGGTAAGCGCAACAACGAATGCGACGAGAGCGTAAAAATAAGGGACGTATCGATTCATTCGCCGGATTCGAGCACCGCAAGTTCAAGCGCGAGCGCCGGAACCGGTGAGAAGCGCATGCGGCTCGCCGCATCGAGATAGGTCTTCAAGGTGCGGTGAGAAATTTTTGAAGCGGTGTCTCGTGCAAGTTTCTCAAGCTCCGCGTACTCATCTGTACCCAGCTCTTCTGCAAGTTCCTTACGCAGTTCCGGCGCATGACGGATAAGAAGAACGTTCCGAAGCGCTTCGAGCACAAGCGTGAGATACAGCTGCATATCGACATCAGCGCTTCCGGCTCCCCGCACCGCCACCAGTGCCTTCTCTCTATCACCTGACCCTTGGGCGGTAACGAGCGCGAGCACCAGAGAGCGCTTCGGCGCGCCCGTTGCTTTCTCGGTTTCTTCAAGCGAAATCTTGGTGTCAGATGAGACCGAGAAAACTTTCTCGAGTATAGAGAGCGCGTCGCGATAGGAACCTTCCGAAAGAAGCGCGATAAGTTCGACCGCGCCCGGCTCGATCGCATACTTTTCTTTCTTCGCGATATTCGCAATGTGCTTTGCGAGTCCGGCACGCGTCGGCTTCTTGAATTCGAATACTTGGGTGCGCGAGCGTACCGTGTCAGGAACTTTCTCAAGCTCTGTGGTGGCGAGTATGAATATGACGTGCGCCGGCGGCTCTTCAAGCGTTTTGAGAAAAGCATTCCAAGCACCTTTAGAGAGCATGTGCGCCTCATCAAGAATGTAGACTTTATACTTCGATTCGAACGGAAGCGTATATACGTTTTCCGTGAGCTGGCGTATGTTATCGACGCCCGTGTTCGAGGCCGCATCTATTTCATACAAGTCCTTCTCGGTCGTACCGAGCTCCCGCGCGAAGATACGCGCGATGGACGTCTTTCCGAGACCGCGAGAGCCCGCAAAGAGATAGGCATGCCCGACCTTCTCGGACTTTATCTGCTCCGAAAGCGGCCCCGTAACTTGGTCCTGGCCGACCACTTCATCGAAGGACTTCGGACGATATGCACGATAGAGGGACTGATGGGCCATATTTCGTAAGTATACCGCGTGCAACTAGGTCATAAAAGTTTTGACTTATGATTTTCAAGACGTATACTGCGCCCGGCTGATGGTATCGGACAGTCCGATATGTTCCAGCTCTTTAACCTAAGAAAGGAGGCATCCGATGACTCAAGCTGACATCGCTACCCTCGAAACCGCAAGCAACTCCCTTGATTCCATAGCGAAGCTAATCCGTCTGCTAGCTGACGGTGGCGTAAGTTCTCAAGACTTGCATCTTCCGGTAAGCGATACCGGGGCGCGCCGCAGACTTATTGAGTTCTTACGGGTAAATTGTGATTCGCGAAGAAAGATGCTGAAACCGGGCGACACCATTCGGGTCCCTGCACTTCTTGGAAAACGAACAAACCACTATTTTAAGGAAGGGTACGCATGGAGGGGCGATGAGAACGCCATACAGACCCATGTCTATCCTCAGCTCGCGAAAAAACAGCAGGACACACAGGAAACGAGGTTATCGCTGTCCCAGCCTATTAAATCCCTGACTTTGTCGGAGATGGCTGCCTGCCTCCTCGATGTGCCCCTGGATACGGACTGCGAGAATCTTTCCCATTGGCTCATGGCCCGGAAATTGGTAACGAGTCTGGGACAGATTGAGTACCTCGTCGAGAGTGACAAGAAATCTGCTCCTGTTTTCAAAGTGTTGGAAAAGCGAGGAACTTGCTTCTTTGTCGCCAATCGCAGCGGTGGCGTTTCGGTTCTCGCACTATCTGAAATATCCCCCGACATATGGGCACCGGATGTGCGACCTCTTGACCATCGACCAGGTATAAAATGTTTCCACCCACACGAACGGCTGGGTTTTCCCACTGAGTGGACATAAATATCGTCTTAACACATTGACTCCTCGGCTTCATGCCGAGGAGTTTACGTATATAGAGTCATTTACCCAGCACCGCTACGAGTTCGTCGAGGGAGTTTGTTTCCATAAGCGTGCCTCGCAGCTCCGCTGCGCCCGGCCAACCGGCAACGAACGCTTTGAAATGCTTCTTCAAAATATGAAAAGATTTCTTCGGGCGCATCTCGTCGAAATTGCGCGCAAGTGCCAGAAGCGCGCCGAGTTTTTCCTCCTGCGTAACTTCAGTGATGTCACGACCGGTAAAGAGCCACGGATTACCGAAGATGGCGCGCCCGAGCATGATGCCGTCGAGACCGGATTCGCTCGCCTTCGTACGCGCATCGATAAGATCCTTTACGTCACCGTTACCGAGCACGAGCGTATCAGGCGCATGCTCGTTCCGAAGCTCCACGATGCGAGGCGCGAGCTCCCAGTGCGCGGGGACCGAGGACATCTCCTTGCGGGTGCGCAAGTGCACCGTAAGCGCCGCCAAGTCTTCCTTGAGGAGAATGGGCAGCCACGTATCCATCTCGTTCTTGCTGTAGCCGATACGCGTTTTCACCGAGACCGGCAGACCGGATTCTTTCGCTGCTCGAATGATGGCAGACGCGTCTTCCGGATGCTTCATCATGCCCGCACCAGCTCCCTGTTTCTCGATGGTCTTATCGGGACAGCCCATATTGATATCAACGCCGTCAAAGCCGAGCTCGGCAGCAAGCTTCGATGCGTACGCGATGGTTTCGGGATTGCTGCCGAATATCTGCGCGACAATAGGCCGCTCGCCCTCCGTATATAAAAAATCGCGTACAAGCGGATTCTCTTCGTCTTTCATCAGCTTACGTTCGCGCGTAGCATAGAGGCCGTCGGCCGAAACGAATTCCGTCCAGGTGACGTCGGGCCTTCCCGTTTGCGCTATAAGTTTGCGATAGGCAGGATCAGTAACGTCCGCCATCGGCGCAAGCACCATAATCGGTTTCTTCAACTCATTCCAAAAACTATTCATGACAACGTTTACTGAGCTGGTTGAACGGGTTTCGCGGTCGATGTTGCGGCTGCGTCTTCTTTTTTCTTAAAGAAAACCTTACCCTCGAAACGAAGGTCCACGTACTGGAGCGAACCGTTGTTAAGCGACAGAGACGGGAAGGCGCTTGCGGCAAGCGTAACCGCCTGCTGCTCGCGACCGGCTACATACGTAATGCGCGTGCCGGCGGGAGTATAGAGGTCCACTTCGTCAGCTCGGAGGTCAACGACGGTTACGTTCGCATTCAGCGCCTTCATCGCTTTCACGAATTGGAGTACGCCGGTGAGGTAGGTCGGGTTCTTGAGTATCGAACCGCGCGGAGAAATGCCGGGCGCAAGCGGCGTTGTAAGCGGTGCATAGAACTTGAGCATCGAGGTCGATGCAACGCCCACATCAAGCGGCACTTCGGAGAAGATGAGCCCCTGGGAATCCGTCTCATAGCAGCTGAGTTCGGGAGCGTCCTTCGAAGCACCGCACCACCAGAACACGGCCGAACGCTCGGTCGTGGTGACCGCAAGCGTGGTCAAGCCTTCCGGAGAAATTGATACGGCTTCGACGTTCGGGAATTTAGCGAGAATGTGAGCGCGCAGCGTCGCTTCAGGCAGAAAGAATATGGAATTCTTCGGTACGAGCATATACCGCGTGCCCGATAGGTCCTGGAGCACGAAGGCACTGAGTTCGTTCGCATTAGGTCCCTCGGTCTTTACCGATTGCACGCGCAGGAACGACTGCCATAAAATAACTTCAACAAGTACGAAAATCGCGAGAGCGAGTAGGAGAAATATGACGAATACGCGACGGCGTTTCAACTGACGCTGCTTCTTGAGCGGCGTGCGGGAAGGAGGTGCAGACGCACGCACCGATTCGCGACGGGTCGGTACCTGGCGTGCTACGGAGCGCGGAGCGGCAACGGGTTGCGGTCGGGACGGAGCGCTGCGGCGGGCAGGTGCTCCCGCCGGGTTAATGTCCCAGGACTTCGGCATCGTTTCCTATCGCCACCTTCCCCACGAACGGCACGAGTGCTTCCGGTACGCGAATGCTTCCATCGGCCTGCTGATAGTTCTCGATGATGGAAACGAGAATACGCGGGAACGGGACCGCAGTCGAATTAAGAGAATGCGCGAACTGCATCTTACCTTCGGCGTCGCGGTAACGGATGTTCAAGCGGCGGGTCTGGAAATCATGGAAGTACGACGCGGAACTTATCTCGCGATAGGTTTTTTCGGCCGGTACCCATAGTTCGATATCGTATTTCTTCACCTGACCGAGCCCGAGGTCGCCGCCGCAGTTCACGACGGTATGGTACGGAATGCCGAGCAGCTCCATGAATTCTTCCGTGTTCCGATTGATGGCTTCATGCATCTCGACGGAAGCCGCGTGCGACGCCTCGCACAGCACGACCTGCTCCCACTTGAAGAACTCGTGCACGCGGATGAGCCCGCGCACATCTTTCCCGTGCGCGCCTGCCTCGCGACGGAAACACTGCGAGTACGCGAGCAGTTTTATCGGAAGCTGATTCAATTCAAGGGTCTCGTCCATGTAGTACCCCATGGTTGCCACCTCCGCGGTACCGGCGAGATACTCGCCGTCCTGCGTTTTGTAGAGATCTTCTTCGCCTTGCGGAAGATACCCTGTTCCCATGAACGTCTCGCGACGCACCAAAGACGGTGCAATAAGAAGCTCGTGACCCTTCGATGCGAAATGCTTGAGGGCGAGCTGCGAGATAGCGTTCGCGAGCAGCACGCCGTCACCCTTGAGGAAGTAGCCGCGGAAGCCCGCAACCTTCGTGCCGCGTTCGAAGTCGGCGATCCCGAGCTTCGTCATAAGTTCGACATGGTCCTTCGGGGCGAAGTCGAACTTGGTAGGTTCGCCCCACGTTTTCACTTCTTTATTATCCGCGTCGCTCTCGCCTTCCGGAACCGACATATCCGGAATGTTCGGGACCGTGAGCATGAGCTCCTGCCATTGCCCCATCACCGTCTTGTATTTCTCCTCGAGCACGCCGAAGCTTTCCTTCACGTGACGCATCGATTCGAGAAGACGTTCCTTCTCTTCTCCGTGCGCAAGCGCGATGGTTTGTCCCGCGCGATTCTGCTCATTCTTCTTCTGGTCCATCTGCTCGCGGAGTGTCTTACGCTCGTCATCAAGCGCCAAAAGCCGGTCGATATCGACCGTAATGAGTTTCTTGGCCGCGCCCGCCTTCACGAGGTCGGCGTTCTCGCGGATGAAGTGGATATCCAGCATGTTTACTCACTATACGGCAGGTTTGC
>JAQBRK010000037.1 GCA_028286505.1 Parcubacteria group bacterium | reverse complement strand
CTGCCTTGTTCAGATGCCCCAGATCCATCGTACGTATCGTTTGCTGGCGATCGCGCATGAGCTTCTCGAAGACATGCATGCGTTTCAGGATACGAGGATCGTCGCATTCGTCGCGAATGAGCATCATGCGGAACAAATGCATGAGTCCTTCGGGCATGTCGGTATCGAATGACTGCAGTTCGTTATGATTCATTTCCGGGAATACGTTCCGGAAGGCAGGGGTACGCGCGCTTTCGTTCATGATGAGCGTGCCGAGACGTGAGAACACGTCATTCCCTACCGACGTATAGAAAAGGGGTACGCCGTGCACGAGGAAGAGCGCATCCTGTTCCGCTTCTGCGCGAAGCGCTTCCTCATCGAGCGTAACCTTGGCCAGCGCCGCGCTCGCGCGCTTCGCATCTACGAGCGCGCACAGCGCGCGGGTGAGGTGTCCGAAGGCGTTACGTGGCGGAATACCGGGCGGAACTATCGCGTGCGGTAAATCGTTCTCGCGCGCGAACTGGAGCAAGAGCCCTCCCGAAGAAACAACGGCACAAGGGTACCCTGCAGCAAGGGCTTTCTTCGCGAAGTCGAGCGTTTCGGCGGTGTTCCCCGAATAGGAAACGGCAACATACAGAGCGCCCTCGGGAGCGTACCGCGGAAGGCCGTAATCCCGGTGTATCCGTATGTCGCGTTCATCCACCAGAAACGCGAGCGCATCTCCCGCAAGAGCCGAACCCCCCATGCCGCCGACTATCAGCGCAGGGGCATCCGCAACCGTACCTCGTACGGAAGTCCCTTCGCTCCACTGCCCCATTAGTTCGTCGTAGGTCATGACTCCATCATATCTAATACAAGCGTACCCCACGTGAAGTTATGCGCACCATAGGCCTTCCCCGTTTCAGGATTGAAATACTCACGGAAACCGTTACGCTCCATGAGTTTCAGGCTTGCCGCAAGAATCCACTCGGCCTCGGCCTCGAATCCGTATTCACGCAGACCTTTGTAAACGAACCAGTGCGGCGCCATCCAAATCGGACCTCGCCAGAACCCGGCAGCCCGATAACTGGACTCCTGCTTGGATACGGTACGTATGCCGAACGGTGACCGAAGCGAGTCATTATCATGAAAATGCTTCGCTATAAGTTCTTTCGCTTCGTCGGGCGTGTAGAGCTCCGCGAAAAGCGGCATGAAATGAGCCCACGTCGTCACTTTAAGATGCGTGTTGTTCTCGCCTTCGGTTGCCCAGAATACGCCGTCCTCCATCATGAGGTCGCGCATCGCTTCGCGCATGAGCTTCGCATGGAGTTTGGCGTACTCGTGTGCCTTCTGGTCCTTCACCAGGAGCGCGAGCTTCGCGAGTATTTCGAGGTTCTTTATCATGATGACGTTGAACGGAACGTCTTTCACCCAGAAATTCTGCTTCATGCACATTTCCTCGTCGAAGTTGCAGGTTCTGTTCGCGCGCACGAGCTTGTGGCGTTCGTACATGTGCTTGAAGAACGAGACGTCGGTAGACAGGTGCATGGGAATGTCGAAGCGCGGCGAATTGTCTTCGCCAGATTCGTCCGGATTGATGATACTGACGAGGTTATGGTCGCGGGGGTCGCGGCGTTCGATCAAATACTTGTAGAAAGAAAGCATGCGCGGGAACAATTCCTCGAGGAAGGCGGTCTCGCGCGTGTGGTGATAGATGGCTTGCGCTGCATAGGCCACCATCGGTGGCTGCGTGATGGACGTAATGGCTCCCTTCCCCCAACCCCAGTTATACGGACGACTGAGTTTCGTATTCCAGAAAATGATATGCGGAATCATCCCGTCATCGAGTTGATGCGAGAGGATGGTGCGCAGTTCCGATATTGCCGCTTCCGGGTCGAGCTTCGCGAGAACGATGGCATGGAAGCAGGAGTCCCAGAGCCATTGGTAGGGATACGTCTCGGGTGACGGGACGGTGTAGGTCTGGCCCAAACTGTTCGTTCGGCGATTGCGCAGCAGGAGTTGGAACGCCTTGTCCTTGAAATTCATTACTACTTCTCTAGAAGGGAAATAATCTTATCCAGCTTCTCGTTTTCGATTCGGGAGAGCGCCACCTGAAGCTCCTCGATTTCGGTTTCCGCTTTTTGATTCGTTTCGTAATCGGCATTCGCTTGAGCGCGGTCACGTTCGGCAGAACGATTCTGACTCATCATGATGATGGGAGCCGCGTACGCTGCCTGGGTCGAGAACAACAGGTTGAGCAGGATGAACGGGTACGGGTCCCAGTGGCTTATGAAGGCCACGAGATTAAGGACTATCCAACACGCGATGATAGCGGTCTGCGTGATGATGAACGGCCAGGAGCCCATTACGTTCGCGACTTTATCAGCGACTTTCTGCCCGAACGTCATCGATTGACGGTGTTTTCTGTGCCACGTAGGAGGGTGCGACGTAGTCTTTTGCATACCTAAACGATAGCACGCTCGTTTGGTCTAGTAGCCTTCCGGAAAGGTAAAGGATGAGGGAATCGGTTTCGGAAGTTCCGCGTCGGTACCATAGGTAATGACGATTTCCTGATGCGATTCGAGTTTGAGCGCGGTGGGGTCACCCTCATAGCGAACACCGTTAACGTACACGTTCATGGTGCTGGTAGCGTCGGTGCAGTATCCGCCGATGCACGTAGGGCTAAGTCTCACGCCCCAGATGTTGAAGAATTCACCGAGCGTGAATTCTTTCACTATGGGCGACTCCACATGAACGATGTTCGACGTATCGTGGACATGGATAGGGGAGATAAAGGCCGGCGCTGCGGTGTGGATGCCGATTTCGGACGGTACCTGCACCAAAACGCCGTGCACGTAAATATCAAGATGCTGATGGATGTGAAGTGCCTGACCTTCCGCGGCAAGTGCCGGAAGATTAATGGCAACGAGACGGTCTCGCAGATGCTCGGTTTCAGCAGGCCATGGAGCTTCCGTCGAAACGACGCTCTCCAAACTACCCTTCGGTAGAGCCCCGCTTGAAAAGTAAAAAATGCCTCCGAGAATGAGTACGACGCCCAGTACCGTGATGATTATTCCTGTTTTCATATGCCTAGTATACCCGTTAGCGATTAATTGCCTTGTGAATATCTACGGTACCCGCCAGATTCTCCGCCCGTAGGCCCTCAGTCGCCCCGGTCGCGTCCAGCGGACGATAGACCAGAAGTGCCGCATATTTAGCGTCCGTAACATTCCCTCCTATATTGAATGCGTATACGGGTCCGATGGTAGTGCCGGCGCTACCGTTCAATGCATATTCCGCTCCCACAAGACCTGCTTCGTTCGTGTACACGGTTTTTGTCGGCGTGTCCGTACACGCACACAAGGTACGAAGTGACGTGAGGACAAAGTCATCATAGGAACCTGACGAATCGGAGCTGGTGGCGACTTTCGCTTCCGCAAATGCGTCGAATCGCGTTCCGGCCATCATTCCGATAAGCACCGTATCTTCTGACGCTACTCGAACGGTGTATTCAGGCGCATAGTAGAACGAATACCCATAGGTGTCGTTCGGATATACGGCAAGATCGGTGACCACCGGCAATGCGGCAGTACGTGCATGATTGCGTTGATACGCGAATATCGCGGCGATACCGAATATCAGCAATAGGAGTATGAGCGCCCAGCCGTAAGATTTATTGTTCATGAATACGGCGTGGCGATTAGGAAATGCTACGTAGAGAGCTTGACGATGAGCTTTGCGTCTACCTGCTTTTCGCCACCAATAAGATGGACGGTGTAGGTTCCGGTATGGAGCGCCTGAGGAGCCGAGTACGACCAGTGACCCTTTACGACCGGAATCTCGAAGCTCCCCGCTATGCCGACCCCCTGGGGATCGTCGATAACGATAGCCACGCTTGAGATGTTAGCCGTACCCGTGAGTATCGGTCGTGATTCGCTTGAGGCGAGCGAGCTTTGGTCGATAGTGGTGATAAAGCCTTGGCGTGTTGACGTCGGGGTCTTCGTTACGGGAGCCGGGGATGCCGTAGTAGGCATGACCAGCGGCTTCATATTCATTGCAGGAGAAGGAGCCTTCGTCGGCAGGCTCGGCGTAACGCTCGACGGGTTCGAGGTCGTCGCGACCGTCGTGGTTGCCACGGACGGCGTAAAGGCCGCCGGAGGCGTTTGTTTATGGAGCACGAAAAATGCTGCGACGAGAACGATGATAGCGGCAACGAGGCCGAGCACTGCTTTGTTATTCATGGATGCAGTATATCAAATGACCGTTAGAGACACGACAAAAGCCACCTCGCGGCGGCTTTTGTCGTGTCTCTTGCGCGTACTTATGCCGTACGCGTATAGGCTTCCTCCGCGATTATCTCTTCCGAAACCTGCTCGGTAAGTTTTTCTTCGGGGTCGGTGAGGCGCTTCTTCTTCCAGTCCCCTTTCGCGTAGATGCCAAGCGTTATGAGCGCGATGAGAACGTTGGACAGCGGGAACGCCCACCAGATGCCGGTGATGCCAAGCGCGGTGTGCTTCGAGAGCACGTACGCGAGCGGGAACTGAACGACCCACTGCGATACGAGCGTCAGCATCATGGTCATCACCATGTTGCCGGAAGCGCGCAGTACTCCCGTGAGCGCCATTTGGACGCCCATGAAGCCCCATGAGAGCGCCATGACGCGCAGGAAGACGGAACCCGCCGCAATGACCGCTTGGTCTCCGGGTACGAAGAAGCCAACGAAGTACGGAGCGAAGATAAAGACGACGACACCAAGACCGGTGAGTATGCCGAAGGAAAGCCATGCACCGAGCTTTCCGATACGCGCGGCACGTTCGATATTCCCGGCACCGATGTTCTGCCCCACGAGTGTCGCGATAGCCATCGACAGACCCATCGCCGGAATGATGACGACCTGAAGGACGTTGCTACCGACTCCATACGCGGCGACGCTGAGCGTTCCGAAGCTCGCGATGAGGAACGTCATGACCGTAAGTCCGAGCGCGCGCGCCGACATTTCTATCGATGCCGGGAAACCGAGGAAGAATGCGCGCTTGATGTACGCGAAGTCGGGCGAAAAGTCCTTGAGCGAAAGATGGATACCGTACTTGCCGCTAAAAAGCACGAGAAGGCCTATGAGTGCGGCAACGCTTTGGGTACCGAGCGTGGCGAGTGCCGCTCCCATCACCCCGAGCGGCGGAATGGAGCTCCACCCGAAGATAAAGAGCGGATCGAGAATGAAGTTGAGGATTACGGTACCGAGAACGATATAGACCGGGAGTTTCGCCTCTCCGACGCCGCGCATGATGGACTGGAACATGAAGAAAACGAAATTGAATACGAGGCCGACGAAGGAAACGCGCATGAAACCGAGTGCGCCCGAGTACACCTCAGCGGACACGCCCATGAGATGCAGAAGCCCCGGAGCGAGCGCGAAGCCGATAGCGCCGAGTGCGAGTGACGCGATCACTATCATGAGAAGCGTCTGAGCCGCGACATGATTCACCATGTCGTGATTTTTGGCGCCCACGTACTGTGCGATAAGGGTAGAGCCGGCAATGGCGAGACCCATACCGAT
Organism: Parcubacteria group bacterium; assembly: GCA_028286505.1. Lineage (GTDB taxonomy): Bacteria > Patescibacteriota > Minisyncoccia > Phycocordibacterales > Phycocordibacteraceae > C7867-001. The sequence continues at coordinate 5,540 of JAQBRK010000037.1, read as the reverse complement.
AGATATGGAGAGGAAGATCACGGGAAACGAAACGGCAACGGCAGCAACGGCTTCCCCGCCGAGGCGTCCTACCCAGAACGCATCGATGAGCTGATAGCCGGCCTGAAGAATGTTCGCGAGTACGATAGGTACCGCGAGCGTAATAAGGGATTTCAGTATAGGGCCCTCAAGGAGGGAATTTTTCGGTGATGCCATAAAAAGATTAGTTAGTTTCGGTAAAGAGGTCCTTGAACGCCGAAAGCCTGCGGGTCATTTCTTCGAAGCGTGACGCGGGCATAAGGGTAACGCTGCCGTTTTTCGCGATGACCATGAGCTTTTCCCCTTTCTTAAAGGAGAGTTCCTCGCGTATGTCGGCAGGTATGACTACCTGACCTTTCTCACCCATTGAGGTGACTCCGAATTGCACGTGCGGTTTCTTGGATTTCATAGGTATGGAATGTAGGATATATCCTACCACGCCAACCGCACGAACGCAACTCGGCATTGGTGCGGTTCTGCACCTACTGCTTGAACGGGTCGAGACCTTCTTCCTCAAGAGCCGTCTGTACTCCCTTCCGGCTTTCCATGAGCTTCATGAATACCGAGAGGTTGGGATAGGTCGCAAGGTCGATGTTCGCCCGCGCTGACCAGCGAAGAATCGTGTAGAGATATGCATCCGCAACGCTAAACGTGCCAAGCAAATACTCCTTACCCTCAAGCGCCTCGTTTACGTAGGCGTAGCGCTTGTTGAGTTTGTCGGACGCAAGCGTCTTCTCGGTTTCCGGAGCATCAGCCCTGAAGAGCGGGCTGAAACCCTTATGGAGCTCGGTGCTGATGAACATGAGCCATTCGAGGAAACGATAGTGTTCGAGCGTGCCCTTCTCGGGTGCAAGGTGCTTCCCTTCCGCCTTATCGGCGAGGTACTGGATGATGGCACCGCCCTCTGCCATGACCTCGTCGTTCGGCAGGCGAAGTGCGGGAACATACCCGCCCTTCTTATTTACCAAGTAGTAGTCTTCACCATGCTCGGTGGTGCGGCCTTCGGGCGAGAACGTTACTTTTGAAATCTCGACATCGAGCTCGCTCTCGCGCGCAACGATGTGCGTGGAAAGCGAACAGGCTCCCGGTGCGTAATAAAGCCTCATGCGTGTGGTTGATTCCATAGAAAATGCGTAGTGATAGACCAACAGTGTATCACTTATTACTTTACAAAGTAAAGTAATAAGTGCGGCCCGGTAATCTCACGGTACCCGTGACTCACATAAACACCATTGCAAATGCGTAAAACCCCTTTCGGGGTTTTACTTTGGCCTTCACAAGGTTTGGAACCCAATTCCTACTGCATTCCTGAGATGAAAGCTCGTGTCTTCGGGCCGAAGAAGCCGCGGGCGGGCGAGATTCCCTTAGCTGCTTGGAATTTAGCGAGTGCCGTTTGAGTAAGCCCGCCGAAGAAAGAGGTCTCCGATCCCTTCGAGCCCGGTCCGGACGCAACTATCGCGTAGCCATGGCTGTTGAGGAATGCCTGCAATGCCTTCACGTCGGAGTTGTTCGCGCCGAGCTGCAGGTCACGGACGAACTTCATCACGGCCGCCGGAGAAGACGTGGTGCTTCCCGTTGTAGTCGAAGCCGGTGTCGTGGAGGTCGTTTCCGTGCTCGTCTGGGTAGTCGTCGTTACCGGCGCCGTTGATTCGGAACTGGAGTCGTTCGAGCTGCCGGTAATGATAACGACCGGACGATGACTATTCGCGCTTATGGTTGCCGTAACGTCGGAGCCTGCGCCTGCACTGCTTGCATTCCCTGCCGCGTCCGTGAGGATCACGCCCGAGATCTGGACCGCAAGCCCGGTACTCGAATCTCCCCTACCAGCGGTGTAGACAGCCGTATAAGTCGCGCCCGCGTTACTCGTGCTCCACGTAAGTGCGCGTGAATTGTACGAACCGGTCACGGTAGCACCGTATTCGGTCGCACCCGGCGTCAAGGTAAAGGTGATCGTATTGCCCGGGGAGCAAATGCTGCCGGTACAGGATGCGCTCGAGGTAATGGAGCTGATCGTCGGTGCCGTTTTATCGAAGCGAACGTTCGTTCCCGTAAGGCTTGTCTGGGTTATCGTCGTGGTTGCTTCACCCACGGTGCCTCCCCATGCCTGCGCGAAGGTAAGGAATCCGCTCGTCCACGCAGAAGACGACGTGGTTGCATATGACCACGTAGTACCTGAACCTGTCATGTTCACGGCTCCCAAACTGAAGATATTTATGGTCGGTGTCGTGGTCGCCGCAGGCGTGCCGGAAAGCGTGAGACCGAAGGTGACCGTATCGCCTATTTTAGCGAGCGTCGTGGAGGCGTTGTTCGAGGTGACCGTAGACGAGACCAAGGTGACCGCTGCCGCATGAGCATGTCCCGGAGCTAGCGATAGCGCCATGAAAAATGCCAGCACGAGTGCGATGCCGAGGATCTTTTGTTCTGCAAGAGTTACATTAAATGACATAGAATAAGGAGTGATTGATAAGGAATGAGAATATGGTCTATACCTTGGTATCAGAGTAACAGTACTTTAGGCACCCCCTTTCGTTATCCCCACCATGACGAAAGGAGCGCGACGTGAACGGGAAACACCCCTCAGATAAGGGGTGTTTCTGTGTTTTATGTATTCCTTCTTTAACGATGCGCGGCCAACCGGACTTGAACCGGCAACCTTCCGCGTGACAGGCGGATGCTCTAACCAGTTGAGCTATGGCCGCAGTATTGTTGTTCGCGGACACAAGCTATCTGCTTATGGCCGCATTTGTTGCGAACTTACCGAATATAGCTTTTTTGCAGTATAGAAACAAGCTACGCATTAAGAAGGACTGGTCACACTTTACTAAGTCGCTTCGCTCCTAAGTATGCGCGACCCCGGCTCACCCGTCGCTACGCGACATGGTTCCGCCCTGCAAGTCCTTACGAAGGCCGCGCAGGCGGCCTTCTCCACCAGCACAAAACCGGCTTCGCCCCTTTTGTGCTGGTGGAAGGACTTGCACCTTCGACCTTGGGTTTATGAGTCCCATGCTCTAACTACCTGAGCTACACCAGCGAAGTGAGGATAAATGGAATGCACATTCTTATGTATATTCCATTTCGTCCGAACGAGCTATATGCAAGCCTGAAGAGGCTTACACCAGCAAAGCTCACGGGTGCCAGCCTTGTGGGCTCACACCAGCAATATGAGCACCATACTACGCCGTAGCGGTATCTTCAAACGCTTTCAAACGCTTCTCGGTCTCCTCAATGTCTTCCGGAGACGTCACCTGAAGCCAGTGGCGGGCAGGAACGGCGTGGAGCGCGATATCCGATTCCTTTGATGCGGCGAGTACCGTCTGTGGCAAACCATATTCATCACTTCCTGCGGCCTTCGGAATCATCCGGTACTCGAATACGCGCGGATCGAGTACGAACATGTTTGTATTCATAAGACCCTCTTTTCCACGATGGTCGCCTTCTTCTATCGCAACTACTTCCCCGCTTTCATCCGTCACGATCCGACCTCCTGCTGCCATGTTTTTCGTTTCTTCGACAAGCATTGCCCAGTCTCCTTCCGCGATGGTGCGCTCAATATCATCCGCTCCATAGAGGTCATCTCCCATCATCACCAGAAACCGTTCGTTAAGGTAGGATTTTGCGAGCATGAGAGCGCCCATCGTTCCATCCAACTTTTCCTGATGAATGTATCGAACCGGTATTCCTTTATACTCGGAGCCGAACGCGCCCTCAATGACGGCAGCGAGGTACCCGACAATGAGGATGATTTCGTGAACGTCAGGTGGGAGTGCATCGAATTTATGCTCGAGAAGCGTTTTTCCGGCGACCCTAAGCATGGGCTTCGGCACCGCGTCCGTAAGCGAGTTCATGCGAGTACCGCGCCCAGCGGCTAGGATGACTGCCTGCATGGCAGCAATCATATAGAGAAGAAGCGGGTCCGTCGACCCGCTCCTTCTCTATCAGCGATAGCACTGTAGCGATTAAAATTACGAGCTACCGCCTTTCCTACCTGCTTCACTCGCACGCTGGGGATCGTTCGCGAAGTTGCCCGGATTATTTCCCTTGCCCTGGCTGCGTCCGCCCTTGGACGCTATTTCCTTTTGTTTGCTTTCGTCCATGCTTGCGAACCCGCGGCGACTACGATTTCCCTGATTGTTTGCCATAGGTTGTATGCGATTACGTGTAAACACGAGCGAACCGTACTCTACCTTCTGGCGGGTGAACGCGAAGTTAAACGCTGCAGTTAGAGTCCGGGAAAATAATCCGTATGGAGTTTGTGCGAGGGTATGGCGAGGTCGTGCGCGACCCGAATGAACGTGTCTACCATACCGGATGGTCCCGAAATGAATACTTCTCGCTCTGCGTAATCAGGTACCAGTTCCATAAAACGTTCGCCATCGACCTCTCCGGTGAGGCCATTCCAATCAGCTTTCCCCGTTCGGGCGATCCGTATTGATTTGAGCGAGGGCAGCGCCGCAAGCACAGAACCGTATGCAAAAGCTTCCGGTTCGGCTGCCAGGTAGACAAGTACGATGTCTCGGGTTTCGCCCCGCGCTTGAAGGGAGCGCGTCATGCTTATAAAAGGAGTGATGCCTACCCCGCCCGCTACCCACAGGAGCGGAAGCGTGGCATCTCGAGGAAGCACGAAGTCACCCGCGACGTTCGAGGCTGAGAGCATGGTGCCGCGAGCCATAGATGCAAGCTGCCGTTTAAACGAACTAGGTTCTGAAGAGGCGCGTACCCCGATTCTCACGAGAGCTTCTTCGGGTGCCGAGGAGATCGTGAAATAGCGCCTCGTGCCGCGAGCGTCCGCGCGATGCCCGAGCGTCCATTCCATATATTGACCGGGTTTGAAAGCAAGCTTGCGATCGGCCTCGAAAGAATACTCCTCGAGTGAAGACGAAAGACGTTCGGATGCTACCAGTTTCAGTCGGTACCGTCCTTTCGAACTTACGAAGAACGAATAGAGGTTTCCTGCAAGGAGACTGAGATGCGGTGTTGCGTAGATGCCCGCAAAGCCGAGGGATGAGGAAAAGAGGCTTCCCACGATACCGCCGTACACGATGCGGTGATTTTTCGTTGCAGGCATCGTGATAGGCTCGGTCAGCATAAGCGTGGAGAAGAATACGACCGGCCAGGAGATGAACCAGGAAAGGAGCCCGGCGAGTACGGGAGTCCCGAGGAAAAGCGAGATTGCCATCTTGACCACGAGTGCGGCAAGAAAGAACGAAAACCAAAGATCGAATCGACGCAGTTTGCGTACGACGAGATATCCGAATACGATGGTCGCCGGAAGGAGGGCTGGTGTTGCCACCCACCAGGTAGCCATACCGCTTCCAAGCAGCGTGAGCACGAGCGCCGAGAACGCGGCCGGGTTGAAAAGATGTTTCCGACGAACGGCAATAAGGTATTTCCCCGCTACCGCGACGAACGCGGCAAGGACCGTCCAGAGCGCATCGAGCGGCGATGCGATGGGAGCGAGAATGAAAAAAAGAATAAGCGCGGTTATGACCGAAGATTCCGCATTGCGCGGCGACGCGAACACA
>JAQBRK010000026.1 GCA_028286505.1 Parcubacteria group bacterium | reverse complement strand
GCTCTCCGGTGACCTACATGGCGAAGCTTTTCAAATTCGTTCGGTACGGCATGAAAAATCCCGACACGGGAGAAATTGATTACGACGAGATGCTCGAGACGGCGAAACGCGAGCGGCCGAAGATAGTACTTGCTGGTTTCTCCGGATATCCTCGGGAACTCGACTGGGAACGCATTGCGAACATCGCGCGCGAGGTGGACGCGGTCGCGATGGCCGACGTTGCCCACATCGCCGGGCTCATCGCCGGCGGCGCTGCCAAGAATCCGTTTGACTACGGTTTCAATATCGTGACCACGACGACTCATAAGACGCTTCGCGGACCGCGCGGCGGCATGATCCTTTCGAAAGGAACCGTTTCAACGCCTCTACGCGCTCCCGAGAAGACCATCGAGAACCTCCCAACGCTTATCGACCGCAGTATCTTTCCTGGGTTCCAGGGAGGCCCTCACATGCATCAGATAGCTGCGAAAGCGGTTGCACTGCACGAGGCGGCACAGCCGTCGTTTTCGACCTACGCGCATCAGGTAGTGGCGAATGCGAAAGCCATGGCCGAAGTGTTCACGGCAGGTGGCGTGCGTCTCATTACCGGGGGGACCGACAATCATCTTCTTCTTGCCGACGTGTTCGGCTCGCTTGGAATCTCGGGAGGTGACGCCGAAACTCTTCTCGACCGTGCCGGCATGACGCTGAACAAGAACTCGATAGCGAACGATACGCGTACTCCGTTCGACCCTTCGGGCATTCGCTTCGGCACGCCCGCGATGACGACGCGCGGATTCAAGGAAGAGCAGTCGAAGGAAGTCGCCCAGCTCATGCTTGAAGTGCTTGATAAACGGGACGACGCAACGGTTGAAACGGTGGGGAAGCGTATCAAGGAAATGGCAGCGGCTTTTCCTATTCCCGAATCGTTCGCCTAGCGGCAGAACACGGCACGTGCTAGCGTAGCCCCAGTTCAGTGGGAGATGACCATGCCGGTCCGCAAGAAGCGCAAACTAAAAATCAAGGTCTATAAAGACTACGAAGACGCGTTGCTCCTTGCACTTGTTCTTCGTTTCCATAAACAGCAAGACATTCCCGACGAACGGTTCCAAGAGTTGGCTCGCGAGGCCGACGATCACAGTTCCGACATACAGCCTTCATCGTGGAATAAACGCATCATGATGACCGTCGAGTACCTTGAGCATATCGACCTCATGGAAAAGTTCGAGGATACCACCAAAGTGTGGTGGGACCCTCTGATGAGCCATGTCGGCCGGTATCGTACCGTCCGAGATAGGCGTTCGGGCGTGACGTATAACGTTGCGGATTGTCTCAGGAGCTACGCCAAGAAAAGACTGGGCCGCTTGCCGAAAAGAGCAGGAAAACCGAAACCTAAAGAGCGCGCCCCGTAACAAGGGCGCGTTCACTTTTTTCTGCCGCCCCAAGGGCACTAGTTACTTCCTGGCTCGATTACTCGCAACGAAGTAATGGCGTATACTCGCGGTAATGGAGGACACCATCCGCGAAGCAATTGCCAAGGCGCTAACGCAAGCCGGTGCGTCCGATGTTTCGTTCGCGGTCGAATGGCCTGCAGACCTTGCGCACGGCGATTACGCTACGAACGCGGCGCTTGCAGCTGCAAAATCGCTCGGGCGGAACCCGAAGGAGCTTGCCGAAGAGCTGGCTTCGCACCTGCGTGACGTACTTGGGGAGGCAGTTGAATCAGTCAAAACTGCGGGTCCGGGGTTCATCAACTTTACGCTCGCACGCCCGGTGTTTACGGGAATCGTGAAAGAGATTGCCGTGCTTGGTGCCGATTGGGGACGCGGGTCGGCAAAGGAAGGGAAGCGGTATTCCATAGAATACTCTTGCCCGAACCCGTTCAAGGAAATGCACATCGGACATCTCATGAGCACGGTCATCGGAGAAACGCTCTCACGTGTAATCGAGAATAGCGGCGCCACGGTTATCCGTGATAGCTACGGAGGGGATGTTGGCCCGCATGTCGCCAAGGCACTTTGGGGCCTAAGGAGTAAAGGTATCGTGGAACCGAATGATGCAAAGGAAATAGGAGAAGCATATGCGCATGGTTCGCGTGCATACGAAGAGAGTGAAGACGCAAAAAAAGAAATAGATGAACTCAATCGCGCGATTTATATAGGTGAGGATGGCGAACTCATGAATCTGTGGCGCCGCGGACGCGAAATATCCACTGAAGCCTTTCGGAATCTGTACGCGCTTCTTGATACGCACTTCGATTATTTCTTTTTCGAAAGCGAGACTGCGGGTCCCGGTCTAGAACTTGTCCGTGATGGTCTTGCGAAGGGGATTTTCAAAGAGAGTGAAGGCGCGGTCATCTATGACGGCGAGAGGAGCGGTTTGCATACGCTCGTATTCATCACGAGCAAAGGCACGCCGACCTACGAAGCAAAAGAAGTCGGGCTCGCTTTCCTTGTGGAAGAGCGTGTGCCGAATGATGTCCGCTACATTCTTACCGCTGCCGAGCAGGTAGGTCACTTCGCCGTGGTGAAGGCGGCACTCGAGGAGTTGGCTCCACTGGTCGGAGCAAAAACCACGCATGTTCCGCATGGATTTCTCAGGCTAACGTCCGGAAAGATGTCTTCCCGCGAGGGTAACGTCATTACTGCTGCCGAACTTATTGAAGATGTACGCACCAAAGCGAGCGAGAAGAACGACGACCCGCTCATCGCACAGCAGGTTGCTATCGGAGCCATCAAATACATGATCCTGCGTCAGGCACCGGGCGGTGACATCATCTTCGACCCCGAGACCTCGCTTTCGCTCGACGGCGACTCGGGACCTTACCTTCAATACGCGCTCGTGCGTGCACGTTCGGTGCTTGCTCAAGCGCAGGTGGAAGCGAAGCCAGAAGAAGCTGCGCCAGCGACGCCCTACAAGCTAGAACGCCTTCTCGTTCGTTTCCCCGGAGTTGCGGCGGAAGCCGCGCGCGAAAATGCACCGCAGAAGATAACGCAGTACCTCACGCAGCTCGCCGGAGAGTGGAATTCCTTTTATGCGCAGGAGCGAATACTCGGCGGAGACTATGAGAACTACAAACTAGCGGTAGCAAAAGCATTCGTAACGACCATGGAGAATGGTCTCCGCATCCTTGCGATTCCGACACCGGAACGGATGTAGTGCATAAGTTAGCTTGCGAAAGCGCCGCAGTGGCGCTACGGTAGCAAACAGGTCGCGCATGACGTGCGACAAATATGGGAGGCTACGAATTGCTTTCGGACAATGTCAGGACCAAAGCCGAGGCTGAGGCTGAGAACCCGGTCGTTCTCGCCGCCAAATACTCCGGGTTTACCTCGGATAAAAACTTCCTCGCTCATGTCGGCTCCCGCAAAGGGATTTCTGCCGAAGCGCTCGAGCAGTATCTCGAGGAATACTCGACCTCGCTCGATCATTCGCCGCAGAAGCCGAAGATTCCCGCATATTCCTACGCTTCTATCGAGCAGGCCTTTGCGCTCAAGCGCGCGAAGGACGCCCTGGACACCGCACCTACCGCCGGCGCCAAATCCTCACGCCAGAAGGAAGGCAGCGAACCGGAACGGCAACGTCCGCGGCTCGTCGGCAAACGTCCCGGCATTCGTCGTCACTAGTCACCACCATCGAAACCAAGGCCCGGCGCTCACGCGCCGGGCCTTTTGCTATGGAACGATTTATGGGTATACTGCGGCCCGCAGCAGAAGGAGCTTTGCATGGCGGAAGAAAAGAGAATAAAGAGGATATGGACCGCCGCTATTGCCTCTTTTGCAGAGGCTATGAGGTCGCTCGAAGGCGAAGATGCACTCGAGTTCCCGCTCATTGCCGTGCCGTTCGGGACAGAGCGGCACGACGGAGAATCCCGGCTGTTTCTCACGGCCGATGATATGACCGAAGAGGCGATCGAAGAGCTCTTGGCGAATGCGTTCCCTTCGCTCGGCGTTCGCAGGGTTCATCTCATCAGCGTCAAAAGCCCTGGGACCTCCGCATGGGGCACCCTGCTTACGGATACGGCTTTCAAAACTGACGAGAACTAACGGATGCGCCTCTCGGTGCATCCGTTTCTTTTTCGCGGCTTAAACGCTAGGATGAGTTCATCATGGCCGATATGGATACCGACGCGGTAGAGAAGTCAGATGCTGCGAAGCGCGAGGAAGACGTGCTCGCGTTTTGGGAGGCAAACGGTATTGCCCAGAAGGCACGCGAGCGAGGAAGCGAAAAGAAACCTTTTATTTTTTACGAAGGCCCTCCGGGTGCCAACGGCCCGCCTCACGTAGGTCACTTCGAGACTCGTGCGTTCAAGGACGCGATACCGCGCTATAAGACCATGCGCGGCTTCCGCGTGCCGCGCCGAGGCGGCTGGGACACTCACGGTCTTCCGGTCGAACTCGAAGTTGAAAAACAGCTCGGGTTCTCGGGGAAGCAAGACATCGAGACGTACGGTATCGCTGAGTTTAATGCGAAGTGCCGCGAGAGCGTCTATACCTATATTCACGAGTGGGAGCGCTTCAGCGAGCGAATGGGGTATTGGGTGGACCAGAAGACGGCGTACTTCACGCTAAACGCTCCATTCATGGAATCCGTTTTTTCTATAGTTAAAAAAATAGATGGAGACGGTCGCCTCTACAAGGATTACAAAGTCCTTCCATGGTGCGTGAAGTGCGGAACAGCGCTGTCTTCCCATGAGCTCGCCCAAGGTTACGAAGACGTAAAAGACCTTTCGCTTACGGCAAAGTTCGAGCTGATGGATGAACCTGGAACATTCGTACTCGCGTGGACGACCACACCCTGGACCCTTCCAGGTAACGTTGGGCTCGCAGTAGGAGAAAAGGTGGCGTATGGAGTTTATGAAAACGACAGTGCGCGAATCGTCATTGCGGACGCGCTTGCCGGAAAGAAACTTGGTGAAGGCTGGACGCGCACGGGAGGGCGTTCTGCGGCAGAACTTATCGGGAAGAAATACAAACCGCTCTATCCGTTCGCATCCCAACTTGCGCCCGATGCCGAAAAAGCAAAATTCGAGAATGCCTACACCATATATCCTGCCGACTTCGTGAATACCGAAGACGGTACCGGTATCGTGCATACGGCAGTCATGTACGGACAGGAAGACTTCGACCTGGGTCAGAAAGTCGGGCTCCCTAAGGTCCATCTGGTAGCTCCTGACGGTACCTTTATTGCCGGTACAGGATTCCTCGAAGGGAAGTCCGTCATCGACGCGGAAACGAATGTTGAAGTTCTTAAAGAGCTCCAGAGTCGCGGGCTTTTGTTCTCAAAAGAGAACTACACGCACTCCTACCCGCACTGCTGGCGCAGCAAGAACCGTCTCATTTATTACGCACGTGATTCGTGGTTCATCCGGATGACCGACCTTCGTGAGACTTTGCTCGAGGAGAACAACAAGGTGCACTGGGAACCCTCGCATATACAACAGGGGCGCATGGGAGAATGGCTCGCGAACGCGAAGGATTGGGCGATATCGCGCGAGCGCTACTGGGGCACCCCGCTCCCGGTGTGGCAGACCGAAGATGGCACCGAGCGGGTCGTTGTCGGGTCGGTCGAAGAACTCAAAGAGC
>JAQBRK010000008.1 GCA_028286505.1 Parcubacteria group bacterium | reverse complement strand
GATCTTTTTATATATATCCAACGCTTGTGTCTGTACCTTCCGAACCCGTTCTTCGAGTGACAACTTCTCACGAGAAATTATTCCTTGTTTTGGTCGTTCAGGTAGTCCATCAAATGCCATATATCATATTCATATTATTTCGCGACAGCGGCCGCTTCCTCGAATTTCACCGAAAGAAGTTTCGAGACGCCATCCGCGCCCATGGTGACGCCGTAAAGGATTCCGGCGCGGCTCATGGTCTCGCGGTTGTGAGAGATGACGATGAGCTGTGAGCGCTTCGCAAGCTCTTCTATCATGTCGCCGTAGCGCCGCGAGTTGGCTTCGTCGAGCGCCGCGTCGGTCTCGTCCAGAATCAGGAACGGAGGGGGATTGACCTGACTCATCGCGAAGATGAGCGCGATGGACGTAAGGGCTCGTTCGCCACCCGAAAGTTGCATGAGGGATTGCACGCGTTTCTTCGGAAGGTTTACGGAGATTTCGATACCCGGCTTCCCTTGCTTCTTCTTCCCTGCCGTTTCCTCCTCGTATTCATCCGACTCTTCGTCTTCTTCTACCGCATCGAATTCTTCCAAAACGAGTTTCGCGCCGCCGCCTCCGAACATGATGGCGAAATACTCGCCGAACGAGTGATTCACCTTTGCAAGACCTTCAGCGAACGTCTTCGTAAGTTCGTCATCAAGGTCACGTATGAGTTCCGCGAGACCTTCCGCGGACTTCGAGAGGTCTTCGAGCTCGCGCATGAGGAATGCTTCGCGCTCGGTGGCGTCCGTATATTCCTTGCGCACGTCTTCGCCCGTACCGCCCGCTTCTTCAACGCGTATCTTGAGGCGCTCGAGCTGACGCTTTCTATCTTCCTGCGCGCGACGCTCCTCGGGAGCCAGTTCGAGCGGTTCGTATGAAAATGCCGCGACGCCCGCAAGCGCAAGAACTTCGGCGCGATCTCGCTCGAGCTCGTCCGCGAGCATCTGGAGTTCCCGGAGGCGGCCGTCTTCACGAACGACACTTCCTTCTTCGCGCGCCTTGCTTTCGGCAAGCCCCAGAATGCGACGCTTCTCTTCGCGACCGGTCTCTTCGTGCGCGAGCGCGGCTTCACGCGCCTTCATGAGTGAGCTTCGGGCGCGTTCTACCGCTCCCTCGAGCTCTTCGTCCTTCTTCATAAGCTCGACGCGCTCGTTCTCAAGCTTGAAGACCGTGTGTTCTTCTTCCGCAAGGAAGTCGTCGTTCGGAGCGGCGTAGCGTTCGAAGAATGCCCCGACCGCAGCGCGTAGCGCCAAGAGCGCCGCCCGCACTGCACCCGGCTCGACCGTCTCACCCTCTACTATTTTCGACTGCTCTTCCACTACCTCGCGCAGCGTCGAGAGGTCTTCGCGCGTCACTTTGACGTATGGTTCGCGCGCAACTGACGCACTGCGTTTTTTTGCCTCATGCAGACCGCCTTCTACCCGACCTATTTCCCGACCGAGTGCGCTCCGTTCGCTCGTGATGCGGTCAACTTCCCGCTCCGCTTGGCGAATCGCTTCCGCGCGCTTCATGCCTTCGGAATCGGTGGTGGCACGTTCGTCGAACGCGGCAAGTTCGGCTGAAGCGGTGGTGAGCCGTTCGTTTGCTGCTCCGCGGCGTTCGTTCGCTGCCGCGCGTTCCGTAGCGATATAGGCTTCCTCGACGGAAAGGTAGGTCCGCGCAAGTGTTGCGAGTTCGCGCATGAGTTCTTCCGCACGCTCGATTTTCTCGACCTGCTTCTGCAGGAAGCGGATATGCGGCGCTATTTCCCTACGAAGCGCTTCCACTTCACGAACATTATCCTGCGTCTTCTCGAGCTTTCGCTGAGCCTCTTGTTTCTTGAATTCAAACACCTTAAGGCCAAGAGCGTCTTCGAGCATCGCACGACGTTCGCGCGGATGAGCGAGCAGGATGCGGTCGGCTTCACCCTGGGAAATGATGTGGTGACCGGTCTCTCCAATGTTTGCGGATGCCAGCAGTTCCTGTATATCGCGGAGACGTACCTTCGTGCCATTGATGAGGTACTCGCTCGAACCATCGCGGAATACCGCACGCTCGACCGAAACTTCCTCGAAGTCGAGCTTGGGGAAAATGCGCTTGCGATTATCGAAGACGATAGCGACCGATGCGCGATTCGAACGCTGCGTGGTGTGCGAACCCGACCAGATGAGGTCTTCGCTTCTCTTGCCCCGCATCGATTTCATCGACTGTTCGCCGAGCGCGAAGCGGAACGCTTCGGCGACGTTCGACTTGCCGGAACCGTTCGGTCCGACGATAGCCGTAGCCGCGCTTGAGAAATCAAGCAGCGTCTTCCGGGCGAACGATTTAAAACCGACTATCTCCAGCCGTTTCAGCATTATAAGAATTATATCAGGTGAAAAAGAAAAAGCCGCCGCGTACTCATGCGGAGGCTTCTTTTCATTACATCAATACTTAGATCGCAGAGGTTCCATCCGACACGCCATAGCGATCGAAAGCCCATCCCGCAAGGAAGAGGATTCCCGCGCTGCCTATCTCGCAAAAGATCAACACGAAAAGTGGTGCTGTAGTGTTCGTGGGCAGGCCTGCAATCATGTACATCGTAATGGCCACGGCTCCCGCTGCGATTTCAATGCCAATCATCAGTCTAGAGAGGTATGGGTATTCGCCGCCTCTTTTTTTTGCTTCCGGTAGTGCGCCGAAGCCGACGATCAAGACCGGAACAAGCAGAAAGAACGATGTCCAGAGCGGTAGAGGAAACCAGGCCGTACCCATCAAAAGCCACGGAAGGCCGAGACCGATGCCGAGCAAACCGATTATCCAAAGTGTGTGAGTACGGAAGAACATGAGTCACCTCACCTATCGTGACCGTCATTATGACAGTGTTCACGTCTGCGGGAATTAAGCACCACATGCAGAATTTTGTCTACCATAGAGAACGGCGCGGTCGGGAGACCGCGCCGGAAGAAGGTCTATTTGGATTCGGGAAGATTACCGTTCACGCGAAGGGCGCACCATATCACTCCTGTCACCAACATCGGCATGCCGAAGAAAAGCGACAGATCTAGGACGATCCTTCCGAGAGCTCCGGCGTTGTCAGGATGAAACCGAGACCAGATCGTGTTTGCCGCTAAGGACGCAGCAATGATATTGAGAGTGATAATGGTTCCCCCTAACAAAGAAACGTAAAAGGGCGCCTTCGATTTCTCGGTGCCGAGCCATATGGAAGCCACGACGAAGAACAATATGGCGATACCGCCCAGGCTTATAGCTACAAGGTCACGTGTGGCGGCTCCAAAATTCATGAAGCCGAACGAAACGCAGGCGAAGGCAATGAAGCCCACAATGATCGGTTTGTTGAGGTAGTACATGCACGCCTCCAGGAGCAAATGACAATCTTCGTTATATACCCTACCGTCCTCTTTTGGAAATAGATTGCGCTACCAACCGGTCTTCTGAAGCGCTGCTTGAGCCGCGGCCTGTTCACCTTCTTGTTTTGACTTTCCCTCTCCGCGAGCGAATTCGTCATCGGCAAGATATACGCCGACGGTGAACTTCTTGTCGTGGTCGGGACCTTCTTCGGAAAGTGTCTTGTAGTGCGGTGTAGTGCTTCTTCGTTCTTGCGCTGCTTCCTGGAATTGGCTTTTTGCATCCTGGTACGCGCGCTGCTCGAGGATGCTGTCTATCTTCTTGCAAATATTCGTGACTATGAAATCGTTCGCCGCGTCGTAACCCTGATCAAGATAGATGGCGCCGATAATGGCTTCGAGCGCGTTCGCGAGAATGATGTCGCGCGCGCGACCGGTATCCTTTGCTTCGCCCTTCGAAAGCAAAAGCATGTCGTTGATGCCGAGTTCCTTCGCGGTGAACGCGAGCGAGACCGTGTTCACGAGCGCGGCACGGTATGCGGTCATGTCGCCTTCCGGCTTGCTCGGAAATTTCGTGAATAAAAAGTTCGTGGTGGCGAGCTCGAGCACTGCGTCGCCGAGGAATTCGAGGCGCTCGTTGTGAGGCCCGGCAGCTTTGTGCTCGTTCAAATAGGAACGATGCGTCAGCGCCTCGACCAGGAGGTTGAGGTTTTTGAAGGTGAGGCCGAGGCGCCTCGCGTATCCGCTGAATTCCGGCATATGCCCGTACCCTAGCACGTTCGCATCCTATATTCGAGAGTACGAGTCGTTTCCCCTGCGAGGAAACGCTCTCCCTCTCGCTGTCGCAAATTTCAGCGCAGCCGCACTTCGGCGCAGAAATTACCATGCTGCTCCAGCTGCGAGAGCCTCTCGAATATAGGAAGGCTCTCTAAGAGAGTTGACCAAAATAATAAATGTTGTAAGATGTTCTTAAATTTCATTAGGGAGTTTTGAAATGAAATGTGATCGTTGCAAACGACGCTCTACCAAGACCAACCCGGTCTTGTCGCGAGAGTACCCCCTCACGGGAGTCCGACTGCCCAAGCCGACCCTCAAGGAAGGTGAAGTGGCGGTACTCGACCCTCGGGCGTACATCGCCGCGAGACAGATGTACCCCGTGTGCCAGCAATGCCATGCCGCCGGATGGCAAGCTTTGTATGTTCTCCTGGGCTTCACGTCCAAGAGGCAACCGCTCGGCTATCACAACGGCTACGGCCAACTGGATTACCGGGTCGAGACGAACTTGTCACCCGACTCTGGATTTCATCTCTACAGCCCCGTGACGGATGTCTTTCGGCGGATAGTCGACGACTTCCTCTGGCTGCTGGAAGGCAACCGGAAACTTCGCACTCTTGAGATGGTCGACTATCACGGCTTCTCAAAAGTGCGGCTGCCGGAAGATGTCGTCGAAGCGGTCACCCAAATGCACGGCAAACACTCCACGGACGTGCAGGCTGAACTGGTGGCGGTCCACACGGACCTTAGCCACGAGATTCACCTGCACCGAAACAGCTGTGCGTACAACGTGGTGCTCGGCAAGCGTGATGGTTTCCCGAACGCTAAAGGCGCGAAGGTGTTTCTGCGAGATCGCTGGCTCGACATTCGCGCCGGCGACCAAGTGGAAATCCCTCACGGGACAACCCACGGATTCACCGTGAAGCCAGGAGGCCTGCTCTATTTTCTCTCGGTTCAAACACCGCCCATCGTTTCCACCGAGGGCGAAGACGACTACGTCCCTGCTACTACCGCGGCCTGACACTGCGGCAACTACGAACTGTTCCTTCGGGCCACGCTCTGCGCGTGGCCCGACTGATTTATATAAAAATTTAGGAATGCGACGAGGCGCTCGAACGGTCGAGCAGCTTCTGTACCGCGGCCGTCACGATAGGCAGCATGTCGTCATAGAAATTGAGGTCGAGGATATCCGGGAGGCGGAACCATTTCGCATCATCGAGACCGCCCGTTTTCTTGAGTTCAAGGGTTTCAAAGGGAGATGATACGAGGAAGAAGTACACGTGCTTACGTATCTTTCCCTTCTCGGGGTGCGATGCAATGTATTCATTCTCTCCCACCTGGTCTTCCACGTGCACATTCATAAGGCCGAGCTCTTCAGCGACCACACGCTTAACGCCGGCTGCAGGTGATGGGTCACCTTCTATGTGTCCCTTTGAAAGGGTCCACCTTCCGAAGATGTCATGCACGAGCGCGAGGTAGTACTGACCGTCCTGCTTCGCATACACGATGGCGCCGCCGAGTTTTTCTAGTGGAAGGTCTTCGCGTTTGACGCGTTCTTTCTTGCCCGTTTCTTCCTTACCCGGCTCTCCGAGTTCCTTATAAACCGCGCCGAGAACGCCGTTCACGAAACGACCCGAGGAATCGCCCCCGAACACTTTCGCGAGTTCGATGGCTTCGTTGATGGCGACTTTTGCCGGAACCTGCGCCCTATCGGCGAACAACAATTCAAAAAGGCCGATACGGAGAATATTCCTATCGACGGGTGCTATTTTATCGAGCGGCCAATCCGGCGCTGCTTTTTCTATAACGAGGTCGAGGTCAGGCTTCTTTGCAAGAACGCCCGTAAGGAGTGCTTCCATGAATGGCTTATCAGTATCATCGCCGCCGAATTCGTCGACGTTGCGCGCGAGCATTTCGCCTGCCGCTTTGTCGTCGGCATTCGTAGTGTCCCACTCGAAGAGCGTTTGCAGGACTACCGAACGTGCTAGATGCCTATTGGCCATAATGAAAGAGCTGTACGTACACAATACC
>JAQBRK010000010.1 GCA_028286505.1 Parcubacteria group bacterium | reverse complement strand
TCGCTCATGCAAACCATTGTAACATTGGGCCGTACTTTGCGGAGTAAAAACAGTGGAGTAGGATAAAGAAATTGCCGGGGTGGCGGAATTGGTATACGCGGCGGATTCAAAACCCGCTCCTTACGGTTGTGGGTTCAAGTCCCACCCCCGGCACAAAGAGGGTTTCAATTTTCGGGAGTTCGCTGCAAGCAGTTCCCTCGACACAAAATGAAGAAACCGGCGACCTTTGGTCGCCGGTTTCTTCATTTTTTTCGTTCTTTAGATTTTTCCGACCAAACCCATCCCCGGCTCGAGCGTGTCATCCCCTTCCTCCCAACTCGCCGGACACACGTTGCCCGGATGCGTTTCCACGTACTGAGCGGCCTGCACTTTACGAAGCGTCTCGCCTGCGCGGCGGCCGATGGCGTTGTCATGAATTTCCATCGTGCGAAGCGTTCCTGACGGGTCGATAACGAACGTGCCGCGAAGCGACTGACCTTCGTCAGGGGTGTGTTCGAGCTCACCTCCTTCGATAAGGGTACCGAATGCGTAGGAAATCTTTCCGGACGGGTCGGAACCCATCGGATAATTCACCTGCTTGATAGCCTCAGAAGTGTCATGCCACGCTTTGTGCACGTAGACCGTATCGGTCGAGAACGAAAGCACCTCTGCTCCAATCTCCTGGAATTTCGGATAGAGCTTTGCCATATCCTCAAGCTCCGTAGGGCACACGAACGTGAAGTCCCCCGGATAGAACATGACCACGAGCCACTTGCCCCGATAGTCTGAAAATTTAACGGTCTTCTGGTCGTCCTTATGGAAGACCTCGAACTCGTAGTCGGGGATAGGCTCCCCTACCTTCACGAAGGATACGTACTCGTTCCCCATCTCGTGAAAGTCTCCACAATCTTCGCAATAGTTGCTTTTCTGTCCGTTTTTGTTCATATAGAAGTGATTACCTTACCGATTTGACCCCATGATATCACCCACTGCAGACGAGAGCGATGAACGCATTATCGCGGTAGCCGGACCGACGGCGTCCGGAAAAACCGCGTTTGCTATAGCGCTTGCGAAGGAACATGGCGGTGAAATCATCTCCGTGGACTCCCGCCAGGTCTACCGCATGCTCGACATTGGTACTGAAAAGATTTCACGTGAAGAGATGCAGGGAGTGCCGCACCATCTCATAGATATCCGCGACCCGAAGGATTCCTACAGTGCCGGGGATTTCGTGGAAGACGCGACCCGCCTCATTTCCGAAATACGCTTGCGCGGAAACGTGCCGATACTCGCCGGTGGCACGCATTTCTATTTCGACGCGCTCATGTATGGCCTGCCCGTGGAGTCCCCCGTGAATGTAGCGTTGCGTGAAGAACTTGCTTCGTTTTCAAGCGAGGTCCTTATTGCCAAAGTGCGTGCGGTTGACCCGCGTCGAGCAGAACGGCTCGACCCGAAGAATCGCAGACGCACCATTCGCGCGCTCGAAATAATCGCCGCACACGGAACCGTTCCGGAACGTACGTCGGACACACCGAAATACGCTATCGAATGGCATGTACTGAATCCGGAACGCGACGAATTGCGCGCACGCATCCGCCGTCGTCTCATGGAAGCGCTCGACAAAGGCCTCATCGAGGAAGTGCGTACGGTACGTGAGTACGTGGGTGACGAGCGCCTGAACGAACTCGGTCTCGAATATGCGATCGTCGGGGAATATCTTCGCGGCGAGCGCGAAAAGGATTCCCTTCTTCCCACGCTATCAGATCGCGTATGGCATTATGCGCGCCGCCAGAAGGCGTGGCTGCGCAAACTGGAGCTATCTACGTAGTTAATTACATCCACAAGAAGCACCGACGCTGACGTGGAGATGCGTCTGCTTCCCGTCTTCATTTGCTGTCAGGTAGTCTGCACCGCAAGCGCTTGCAGCCGACTTAAGCGCGGCAAGCTTCGAAGGATTTTGTGGGTCGCCATCCCCGAAATCCACCGCGTAGGATTGCCCAACGCAGGTCCTTCCACCGTAATGGCAAGAATTCGCGCCATGGCTGCATCCACCCGCGGAGCACTGGGCAAATGTCCTTGCCCCGCTTGCGATACTATTGTCGGATATCGACGAGATTCTTCCGACACCCTTCGGCAGTTTACCCGCCATACATGAAAGCAGTCCCTGAAGTTTCGGGGATGCATTCTTTATTTGCGCCTGTATTCCCGGATCATACGTAAACGTCGTTCCAAGAGAAGCACTCAACGGAGCCGGAGCAAGTTGATTCCCGCTTCCTGCCATCTCCGCGGTGAGCCCTGCGCCGAGCGTACCGGGTATTTTGGTCGGTTTCGTGGCCAAGATGCACATGTCGGCTTTCGGGCTGGCGAGGATGCTATTCCACGGACCGAAGTCTTTTGAACCGTTATCGCCGCTATAAAGCGTTTTCATAATGAAGTCCACGACAAGCCAT
This sequence comes from Parcubacteria group bacterium, assembly GCA_028286505.1. GTDB lineage: Bacteria > Patescibacteriota > Minisyncoccia > Phycocordibacterales > Phycocordibacteraceae > C7867-001. Next base: position 1,620 of record JAQBRK010000010.1, on the reverse strand, counting down.
GCCGATAAAAGAATGACGAGACCGATAGCGACGTTGATGAGCATCCCTCGTGCTTTACCGCGCGCTTCGGGATTACCCGAATTCATCATGAATATGAAGCCCGCATACGCGATAGCAAGCGTTGCGGCAAGCACGCCGAGTGAAATGCCGAAATTGATCACGTTCTGTAGCACCACCAACACACATCCGTAAGCGGGAGCGGTGGAGATTCCGGTCGCGCTCGTACAGTTGCATACTGCCGGCACGATGGGTCCAAAGAAGGACGCACTGGCTGCCTGCGCACCAAGGGGCGCGAGCCACAGAAGTGGCACCAGGGCGAGCATTGGAATGAAGCTGCGCATGATTACGGTAAGCGTACGGCGTCAGGACAGAAACTGAACCCAAGATTCGTTCCCGCGTAGGCTTCATTGACCGAACGGGGTGTGCCGAGGGTGTAATCGAGTACGCACATTTCCTGCTTAGTAATTCCTAACTTATTCATAAGATAGTTCTCTGCCGCGATGCGATTCTGGCCAAGAGGTTCTGTCAGGAGTTCGACATTAAAATAATGAGTATCAGCTATGTATTCGATGAGATACGGAGCAGTACGGGCGTCCTGGTATCCCAGATAGAAGTATCCCGGGTTTACCGGATCTTCGTGTACGTCTGCGTCCGTCTCCAGGTCCTTTGTTTTTATCGACCCTCCATCCGTTGTCGGTATCGTCGTGAAGGAGCCGTTACCACCGGAATTAGTAGGGTCTACGGGGAACGTTACTGCGTCGGGAACTGACAGCTGAGGGGTTTTCTTATGTCCAAGGACCAGCCACGCCACAATCCCGACAGCGATAAGAAGTGCAACGGCGGCGGCAATAAGGATGATTTTTTTCATACGGTTTAGCTGCCGGGATTATATTTCATTTTGCAGGCTACTGCGTTCGCATTCCAATACGTGCCGTCAGGATTTTTTCCTGTCCAAGGCTGGTATCCTTGCTTCTTGAACATGATAACCGCCGTTTGAAGATTACAGGTTGCGCTATTACACGAAGAAGACGTGCTGCATGGTGGCTGATGAAACGCGGGATTACTCCAATTACCAGGGCGGTTCGTTATTTGGAAGGTACCGCATGCTCCGGATTTACTGTCAGGCGTTTGAGGATTACCTCCGCTTTCGGTAACCGCGATGCATGACATGGTCTGCGCTTGTGCGTCGTTTAGTCCGAGGGCTTTTATAGCCGCGACGCTGCACGCGGTGTTCCCGTCCGAACAGAGCCCTTTGGTGACTCCCACGGCCGAACCCTTCTTTGTGGCGGTACTCGCGCTGCCGTTACCGGCAGGCGAGCCCAGTACCCCGCCCAGAATACCTCCCGCGACTCCCGGAATGGGCGTGCTCGACGTTTGCTTGATGCACCACGAGTCAGCGGAGGTCGGTGCGAGAATCTCGTTCCAGGGACCATACTTCACGCCTTCGCTCGTAGTGTTCGGGTTATAGAGGGTTTTCATGATGAAGTCCACGACAAGCCAGGCGGCGAGCAGTATCACAAGGCCTACCGCAACGTTTATCAGCATCGAACGTGCCTTGGTGCGTGATTCCGGGTTGGTCGGGCTTAGCATGAACGTCGCACCCGCGTACGCGATAACGAG
>JAQBRK010000034.1 GCA_028286505.1 Parcubacteria group bacterium | reverse complement strand
TGATGGGGAGATGACTATTGTCCCTAAACATAGTCCGAATGCCAGATAACGTTGCTGGTGACCAGGTGGAGTCGCTCAATTGACGACTTCACGGTCGAATAGGCGGAACACAAGAGCGGGTTTTCTTATACCTTTACAAACTATGAATCGGAAGAGCGCCCGATGTTGGGTTTTACTTCGAGTAAAACCCAACATCGGGCGCTTTTGCATTTGATAATGAAGCGTATAGTGGTCCCGGACCTGGGGCCCGGCCATCATGGCACGGGCGAGGGGTTCTTTGACGGAGTATGTCATGTCTAAGACCGACTATTTGGTTAGCCTCGCGGGACGCGTGCAGGAAACGGTAGTGCAGCTTGCCCTCAAGACAGCAGGGCAAGGAGGCGATTTTACGAAGGCCGTGCTCACCCTTCCGGGTGTGGAGGGAGGTCCGGCATGCGACCGAATCGCCGAAATACTGGCAAGTCTCTCGCAAGGGAAGTCCGGCTTTATAGCTCCTCGTCGCGGCCGCATTGAACGTCTTGAGGTGCTCGTAGACGAGAGTGAAGACTGGGAAAAAGCGGTGCGGGCAGTCAGCGGAGGAAAACAAACCGCCGATGGCGGGGGGCTTCACGCCATCACGCATCTCGGCACGGACGAGTTCAATAGCGGGACGTTCGGTCCCTCCATCGTCACGCGGCCCGAACGGAAAGTGGTCTTCCTGGTCAATTTCGGCGAACCTATCCATGCGTCAGTGGCTGCATACTGGGCGAGACAGCAAAAGCTCTATCCGACGAGCCCGCGCTCCTGTCTCGCTATCGGCGCCCAGTATCCTCAGGTGAGGCAAAAACTCGGGTCCAAATCGTACGTCATCGTTACGACGTGCAGGTCCGGTATGGTCGGGTCAGGCCGCCTTTTCCCAAGCGTTGTGTGGGGGATGCGGAATACCGAGTGGCCCGAAGCCACCACTACGTGGCTTAACACGGAACCCATAAAGCCTGAAACGTGGTTCGCGTTCAGGTACGTGTCGCACGAAATATAAGAAAAGCATTGCCAGCTCGCGGAAACGCGGGCTGGCCTATTTTTTGTCGTATTGCCTCTTGAGATTTCACCGGAAGAGGCAAGCTGGAAGAAATCAAGGTTTTTTGTTACGATGCGCAAGTGCTGGTGCGGCCTTATATGCATGCTTAGCTCAGTTGGTAGAGCATCCGCCTGATACGCGGACGGTCCTAGGTTCGAATCCTAGAGCATGCACAAAATAGACGAGCCCGGAGCGCAAGCTCGGGGCGACTCTAATTTTGTAGCGTGCTCTAGGATTCGAACGTCGGAGCGGGTACCGGCGCAGCAGCGCTGGTCGCGAGGCGGTGCCCAGAGCGGATTCGAGTGACGACGAGAATACGACTCGCGGGAGAAAGCGTACTCGCGTTCCTAGAGCATGCACAAAAAGCAGAAATGGCACCGGTCCAATTGCACTGATAACGTTCGCATACCCATCAGTGCCAGTTATACTAGATGTAATGAAGAAACTCCTGCTCGCCGCAACGGCTTGTGTCGTCGTCCTCGGTATTGGTGTTTTCCTGTACTTCCGTACCGTTTCGTCTATTGTTCCCACTGCTAGCGAGCCGGTAGCGACGGTAACTACGTCAAAGACCAAAGTGATCGCCTTTAAAGTGCTCGATAGCGGAGATGTGGCAAAGGGAATGCCTGAGCGAAAGAACTACGCTATCTACAATGCGACGGAATTCAGGAATTTCTGGTTGAAAGCGCACGGTACCGATGGGGCACCAGTACCCTCCGTAGATTTCTCAAAGCAATACGTTATCGGCGTGTTCGCAGGTAGCGAGCCGACGGGCGGATATAGTATTTCGGTCTCACGCATTACGGACTCGGGAACGGAGCAAGCGGTCGCCATTGTTATACAAGAACCCGGCGCCAACTGCAGCCAAATAGAAGAAGAGACCCGACCGTACCAATTCGTTTCCGTACCGCTTTCAGAAGATGAGGCGCTTTCGCATACCGACGAACGCACGAAGCACCAGTGCAAGTAGTGTAGTACCGGATGTGCCTCTATGGCATGGCGTATAGCTTTACGTTACGATGCCTAACATGGATGCTAAGGGCTTTTTCGAAGGTAAGAAGATAACCATTATGCGTATCGGCCTTCTTGGTCGTGGCGTAGGAGATGCGGCCTACATGGCGGAACAAGGAGCACAGATATTGGTCGTTGATGATGCATCTCAGGAAGTTATGCAGCCTTCCGTCGATGCTCTTAGAGAGTTCGACAATATCACATTCAAGTTCGGCCCCTACGAGCTAAGCGACTTCACGAACTGCGATCTCGTTCTCAAGGGTGCCGGTACGCCCATGAATTCTCCAGAAATCGCTGCGGCACATGAGCATTCTGTCCCGGTGCGTATGAGCGCAGATCTCTTCGCTGAAATTTCTGGTGTTACGTGCGTAGGAATTACGGGAACCCGCGGTAAATCAACGGTCACGCACATGATTCATGCGATTCTCGAACAGGCCGGCATACCGACCCTTCTGGGAGGCAACGTTCGCGGCGTTTCCACGCTCGCACTTCTCGAGAACGTGCAGCCGGAAGACGTCGCCGTACTCGAACTCGATTCGTGGCAGTGCCAAGGGTGGGGCGAAGCCAAGATGAGTCCGCACGTTGCGGTGTTCACCACGTTCTTTCCGGATCATATGAACTATTACAAGGACGATCTCGATGCATATCTGGAAGACAAGGCGAATATTTTCCTTTCTCAGGAGCCACAAGACACGCTCGTGCTTGGGGCTCAATGCGCCGAACTCATCGAGGAGAAATATTCTGAGCGCATGCTCGGGCACGTTATAACTGCTGGTGCGCATGACCTGCGTGCCGATTGGACCCTGTTGCTTCCGGGCGAGCATAATCGGTATGACGCTGCGCTCGCGGTCGAAGCATGCCGGGCTCTGAATATAGATGACGAAGATATTCAGAAAGCGCTCGAATCATTCAAAGGCGTGCCGGGACGTCTTGAGCTCGTGCGTGAACGGAACGGTGTGAAAATCTATAACGATACGACTGCGACGACGCCGGACGCGACGCTTGCTGCGCTTCGCGCTCTAGACCCCAACGAGGAGCGGAGCATTATTCTCATCATGGGAGGGGCGGATAAAAACCTTGAGATGGGAGAACTCATCAAAGAACTCCCAAAGCACGCGAAGCGCGTCATCATGCTTTCGGGAACCGGCACGAACCGTATAAGCACGCGTGTTCCGGACGTATCCATATTCGATTCACTCGCGGGTGCGGTAGAAGAAGCGGCTCGCTTTGCAAGCGAGGGTGATTCCATTCTGCTCTCTCCGGCTTTCGCTTCGTTCGGGATGTTCAAGAACGAATACGATCGAGGCGACCAATTTACGGCTCTCGTACAAAAGCTATGAGTATCACCACGCTCAACATTACGAAAGCGTATTTCGTCGGTATCGGCGGTATCGGCATGAGCGCACTCGCGCAGCTGTTGGTCGATCATGGCGTTCTCGTATCGGGCTCAGACAGGGAAGAGAGTCCCGTAACGGATCTTCTCGTCGAGAAAGGCATTACGGTCGTCATAGGGCAGGATGGAACGGGCGTGCCTGCGGACGTCCAAGTGGTCGTATATAGCGAAGCGGTGTGGGAGGACAACCTCGACCGCGTGAAGGCCAAGGAACTCGGTATTCCGCAGTTCTCATACTTCGCCATGCTCGGGGAAGTGTCGAAGCAGATGCAAACTATTGCGGTCGCCGGAACCCACGGTAAAACCACCACCACGGGTATGCTCGCTCGCATTTTGCGCGACTCAGGCGCCAGCCCGTCAGCGGTAGTCGGTTCTATCGTGCGTGATTTCGAATCCAACTATCTTCCGGGTACCTCCGACGCCTTCGTCGTGGAGGCGTGCGAATACAAACGTGATTTTCTTACGCTTTCTCCCAAGATCCTAGTCATTACGAACATCGAATTCGATCATACCGATTACTACAAGGATTTGGCTGA
>JAQBRK010000048.1 GCA_028286505.1 Parcubacteria group bacterium | reverse complement strand
CAGCAACGGCAGACGGTGCCATATTCGTACTCAAATCCCTTCTGAACGACCAGCACCGAGGAGCTGAAGGCCTTACGGCGGCAGTACAGGGAGCAGGGAATGCTGGCGCGCAGGCGGCGCACCTGCTCGCCGGCATGGACATGCGCGTCGTCGCACTCGCCGACAGTCACGGAACTCTCGTGAACCGTCGCGGTCTCGATATCAAAACCATTCTCGAACGGAAAGAAGCTGGCGTGCACGTAGTGGAGTCGGGTGTGGACGGAGATGCAAAAGGACCGGACGACGTCATCATCGAACAGTGCGACATTCTCGTGCCCGCTGCGCTCGAGGAGCAGATAACGATAGAGAACGTAGAGAACGTTAAAGCCGATGTGGTTCTTGAAATCGCGAACGGACCAACGACTCCGGAAGCAGACGAGGCGCTTGCCGAGCGCCGCATTGCGGTCGTGCCCGATGTTCTTGCTAACGCCGGCGGCGTCACCGTCTCCTATTTCGAATGGCTACAGAACAAGAGCGGAGAATCGTGGACCGCAGAGCGCGTGCACGACAAGCTCGAAGAAACGATGCAGGACGCATACCGCGACGTTGCGGACTTCGCGCTCGATAGAAACGTTACACTGCGCGAAGCTGCATACGCCCTCGCCATCTCCCGAATTCTCGAAGCATAAAAGTTCGCGCCACCACATTGCTGTGGCGGCGCGTCTCGTGTTGGCTTGTCTATATGGGTTTACCGAACCTCACTCCCGGTTTCTTCTCGTACTCTCGAAGCGGGTTTGTATAGAAGGATTCGCGACTGGTAACTAACGTACCGAAACCACCGTTACGACCGCCGTACTCCATCTCGATAGTCCCCTCAAAGAACGCTTTGCTCCACGCTTCTTCCGTGGGAAGAGGGTTGAACGTATGACTCGCCCAATTGTTCCGGAACCGTCCCCAGATGAACCAGTAGTCGTCCTTTCGGTGATGCAGGCCCTCAATCTCGACGTGGGCATGTCCAATGAAGTTCTCGGCTTTATCAGGACCGCCGTTCGTCTTGTAATGCCGCTCAGTCTCAACATAGATGCCCATTTTCGTGAGGCGATTCTCTTCAAGGAGCCTCTTTCCGAGACGGAGCGTGTCGAAGACCTGGTTGAGCGACGTACCATTGAGGGTGAAGTGGTAGATGGTGTCGTAGCAAAGATCTTCGGTCTTCTTTTCGTTAGAGTTGTGTTCGTTCGGCATTGGATCCTCTCCCTGCCTAACCCGTGAGACGATGCACAGGCTTCTCATCCTTATTCCTTGCGGAACGACTTAGCTTCGTGAGGCCAAGAATCATCCGGAACTCTACAGGTACTTATCAAAATGTCTATAGGTTACTTTCGATAGGTGCACATAGTTGTAGAGGATGACGCAGAATCGAGGAGAACGTCATGCTCTTTAACGAATCAAGAATCGTTCGTGGGCCGACCGATACGGAAATCAAAAATGCCCTTTTCAGCTGGGGCGATGAAAAACCGCAAACCGTAGAGTTTAGTTCCAATGGCGCCGATGCGGTCACGGTATATATAAAAAGCGCCACTGTTACGAATGATACGGGAGCCGACTGGGTATTAAGATGTCTCGTATGGGTGGGTGTAACTCGCTACTCACGCCATGCCACACTTATGGAAATTGAAGTCGATTATTCGACCGCGACGCGAACCGGGACTTCTCGTGGAATACCATAGTCCTTTATTGACTTCATGCGGGATCTGAATGAATATCCCTTCGGAACCGGCATGGTGCCTGTAGTACGGAGACGAAAATGCATGGAAGGGCAAAATCGGTCGAACAGCGACTATTCCGCATTCACCTGGAGGCTACCAAGAATCCCATCCTAATTCAGGGGCTTGGAAAAAGGTATGAAGACTGGGAGAGTGCGCTCGAATGGCTGGAACGACATACGGAAGAGTATCTGGCAGGAACTAACCCGGAGCTGACAGCCAATGAATTCGAACCTCTTGTTCGTATTCTGAATCGGCATGGGCTGAAGAAGTATCGGCCGCAAGATTTCCTCGACTCGGGAATAGCGGCGGACGCTATGGCCAAAGTGGCGATACTGTATCGCCATGGAAAGGCTTTAAAGAAAGTTGCGTTGAATCGGTATACGCCTGCGGGTCATACCTACGTCGCGTGGAAACTAAAGCTGCTCACGGACAAACAATTTCGCACCGCACCGCCCAAATTCCACCGGGGCGGAGCGTGGGTCGTTCGCAAGAGAAGGAAAAAGAAGTAAGGCGGCTCCCTAGTGAGCCGCCTTCGACGTTCTATTTCGCCTCAACGAGAGCGAAGTCGAGTTCGCGCTCGAGGACGCGCGCTTCGGTGAGCTTCACGCGGATAGGGTCGCCAAGCGCATAGGATTTTTTTGTACGTTCCCCCACGATGCGGTAGTGCTTTTCGTCGTAGATAAAATAGTCGTCGCCAAGGTCGCGGATGCGGATCATGCCTTCGGCACGCGTAAGACCGAGCTCTACGTAGAGGCCACGGTCGGACACTCCCGAAATAACGGCATCGAATTCCTCGCCCACCTTGTCCGCCATGAACTCGACTATCTTGAGCTTGATGGAATCGCGTTCCGCTTCGGTCGCGGACACTTCGCGTTCGCTTGAATGGGTCGCGAGTTCCGGAAGCTCGGCTATCTGGTTTTTGGTAAATGGTTCGCCGTCGGTTGCGTGTTTCAGCAGGCGGTGGATGAGAAGGTCCGGGTAACGGCGAATAGGAGAGGTGAAGTGCGTATAGAACTCGAACGCGAGCCCGAAGTGCCCGACGTTCTTCGTGGTGTACACCGCTTTGGCCATGGAGCGCAGTGTTGCGGTCTTTATCAAATATTCTTCGGGCTTACCTTCCACTTGCTTCAGGAGCGCATTAATATCGCTTCCTTTCACGTGACCCGCATGGGTCTCGAGGTCGTAGCCCATGACCTTTAAGAACTGCGAAAGGGTTTCGATGCGCTCGGCGTCCGGAAGGTCATGCGTACGATAAATGACCGAATTCGTAAGCCCTGCCTTTTTCGCAACGCTCGTCAGCATTTCGGCGACGTTCTCGTTTGCAAGAAGCATGAAGTCCTCAATGAGAAGATTCGTGTCGTGACGCTCCTTAAGATCGATGGCGACAGGCTTGCCGTTTTCATCAAGACGAACTTTCACTTCGGGAGTATCGAAGGCGATGGCGCCGGAGGCAACGCGGCGGTCACGAATCTTGAACGCGTACTTCTTAAGGGTATTGAGCTCCTCCATAAAGTCTCCTGACTGCTTGTCGATGACATCCTGAGCGTCTTCGTACGTAAAGCGTCTGTCGGAATGGATGACGGTCTCGCCGAACCAACGGTTCACTATCTCGGCGTTCGAGTTCAACTCGAACACTGCAGATACCGCGAGACGGTCTTCATTCGGGTTGAGGGAACAGAGGTTCGTAGAAAGCACGTGGGGAAGCATCGGTATGGTGCGGTCGACGAGATACACCGAAGTTGCGCGCTTCCTTGCTTCGGCATCGATGCTCGTGCCCGGGCGAACGAAGAAGGATACGTCTGCGATATGTACACCAACCTCGACGTTGCCGTTAGGAAGCGTTTGTACAGAAAGGGCGTCGTCGAAGTCCTTCGCATCGAACGGGTCGATGGTGAAGGTAGTGACATCACGGAAATCCTTGCGACGGCCCGAAGCGATACCTTCCGCCGCGTCCTTATCGATAAGGTCTTTGCCGGTCGTCTCAAGAACCTTCGCTTCGTTCATCACGCCGGGAGGGAAGTCGCTGCGGAATCCTTGCGAGAGCGCGAGAGCGCGCATTTCGGTCTCGTGTTCGCCTGCAGGGCCGATTATTTCCTCAAGCGTGCCCCAGGGGTAGGGCTGATTGCCGGCCCAGCCCTGGAAACGTATAAGAACTTTCTGGCCGATGGGAAGCGATTCGCCCTTAACCACGAAGGGTACGTACATCTTCTTCCAGTCCAGGGCGAGCATAGTCAGGTTCTCCTCCTTATTTTCAACGAGGGTACCGACGAACGTTTCGCGCGTGCGCGTGACCACTTCCAGCACGCGGCCTATTTCACGCTTCTTGCGCGTGCGCGGGTCCACTTCGAATCCCTCCTTCTTTACGCGAACGACGTCGGTAGGGAAGGCACCTCCCAGGTTCTCTCCGGGAATGAAAAGGTCGTCTTGGTCGGGGTCATAGGTGAAGAAGCCTTTTCCCGTGCGCGTGATGGTTATCGGACCTTCGTAGGTCACGTCTTTGGTGTCAGCCATTTGCCTTACTTTAACAGATACGCCTCGTTCTGCTAAGCTGGGCGCAGGTCCTCACCCCACCGAGGGCCGCACTCGGGCGAGCTGGCAACGGCTCGCCCATTTTTTATGGTATGCATAGCGAGTCGTTACTCGGGTAATGGCCTTTCACTGGGCGGCGGGTCTATTCACGAGACCCGCCGCTTACTGTTTCCGGCGTGCTAGCATTTCTATGCCACCTGCAACGTCGCGCGTGGACCCGGACGAAGGTGCGGTGGGTCTTAGGATCCGCCGCATTTCCTTTTAATTGACCCAATTGCCTGCTTCTGGTAGGCTTCCCTTCACTTATGTTGATGATTCGATTTCAGCGCATTGGCCGGAAAAATGACCCGGCTTTTCGCATTGCAGTTCTGGAGAAGGCGTCCGGCCCCAAGGCGGGGAAGTACGT
>JAQBRK010000036.1 GCA_028286505.1 Parcubacteria group bacterium | reverse complement strand
GGATTCAGCTTTACGAGCGAAAGCACCTCGTTCTTTATGATGTTACCGACACCGGCGAATATTTCCTGATCAAGGAGGATATCCGCTATTTCTTCATCAGGTTGCGCCTTTGCTAAGTTCCTAACCTTCGTCTCATCCCATTTGGGTGAAAGAATATCAATGCTGAAATCATAGTCTTTCTTTGCATGCTTCGTCTCGAGTATTTTCACCGAGCAGTTGAACATATCGATTCGTCCGTTATCGAAGACGAACGAAAGGCGCGGAACACGAGCGCGTTTATACTCACCCGTTACCGAAGCGCCCTCTACTTCCGCTTCATAGGTACCGAAGAGCATGAAGTGAATACGCACCGCGACCGTATCGAACTGGAACACCAAATGCTTACCCCAGGAAAAAATATCCAACACTTCTTTTCCCGTGAATTGTTCCGCACCAAGTTTCGTATTGCCGGAGGCCCGCTTGACCACCATCTTTTTGAAGGGCTGTAGTTGCGCTTCGGCGAGCTTGAGCGACGGACCTTCCATGGCGTGACCATACGTTCGTGCGCCTGAACGGAGAATGAACGACCTTCATTGCATATTTATCCGCCAAGCCTCACGATGCTTTTACCATGGCTTCCACCGGCTCACGCATCGACCTTACTACGCTCCGTGTCGGAGCGATTTTGAATACCGCGAGCGGTTCCTGTGACCCGTCTGCGGAAACGGAAGTGGACACGTATCTGGAAGAAGCCGGTATCGCGCTTCGTCACGTATGGTGCGGTGGTCCGGACGAGCTTGCGGGGTACTTCGCCGAAGCGAAGGAGCTTAAGCTTGACGTGCTTATCGTGCTCGGAGGAGACGGCACGATTCGCTCGGCCGCGGAGCTTGCGACTCCCGAAGGTCCGTATCTGCTGCCCCTTCCGGGAGGCACCATGAATGTGCTCCCCAAGGCGCTCTATGGAGACAAACCGTGGCGCGAAGTCCTTCTTGAGACGCTCGAACATCCGGTATTGAGGAACGTATCCAGCGGACTCGTGAATGACGAAGCGTTCTACGTATCGGCCATGTTCGGCGCATCGACCCGTATCGCGGCGGCGCGGGAAGCAATACGTACGGGTGCGGTAGGTGAGGCACTTACCATAGCTCAGAACGTGCTTTCCGAAGCCACCACCCAGAAGGTCACGTATGAATTCGGTAAGAAGGTTTCCGGCGAGGCCGAAACCATTGCGGTGACATGCCCGCTCGTCTCGTCCGCGCTGCATGCCGAAGAAGCGGTGTTCGAAGCGGCCGCGTTCAACATCCCCGGGGTGATCGAGGCGCTCGGTCTTGCCGCTTCCGCCGCGTTCGGGAAATGGCGTGACGATGCCAATGTCATCATCGCCAAAGCCGACACGGTACGCCTCACGTCCGACACCGCGATACCCGCCATCTTCGACGGGGAACAAGTGGAACTTTCGAACGACGTTCGTATCGAATTCAAGCCGCAGGCATTCAAGGCGGTAGTTCCCGAATCGACCCTCTTGCCGCAGTAGTTAACCGACCTCGCCAAGAAACGGAAGCGGGAATATCTTCTGACGCTCCCTGCCTTTGAAAAGAGCTCCCGCGCGCGTGCGGGACACGCTTCCGATGCCGCGACCCGATGCCGCGACCCGTCCGGCTCCTATGGCTTTCATGGATGATGCCAGATAAATGGCATGACGTCCGAAGCGCTCGGTAAGTACGTCTACCCGCTCGAATACGCGCGCAATGCCGGCGGTCTTCTCCGGGTCGGTAAAGAGGTCGAGCTGCACCTCTTTCGCCTCATGGAGACCGGTAAGGGTCACTCCGCTCGCACGGTAGAACGTACCCGCGCGGAACACTTTCAGGAAATGGGGTTCCATGGCGTGGAGTATCTCGTGGGGTGCATTGCTCGGTCCGGAAAGCTTCACGTCCGCTCCGCGATACCTGAACTCCTGCGACTTCAGGAAGAAAGAGAATCCGGTTGCCGTAAGACCGTGAGTGCGGGCCTTTGCGCACGCGCCCTCGACGTTCTTCGAGAGCTGAGAATAGAGGAACCCGGCCTCCTTTGACGGAGGGCTGAATGTCCTCGTCTTCTGTATCGAGTAGTAGGTATGCTTCGCTTCGGTTACGAGATCCATGACCGACTCGCCGTTGAGTTCTCTCCATATCTCTTCAATCGGTTTATTCAGATATTTCTTTACCCAGTCTTCGTTCTTGTTCGTGAAGTCGAGCGCCGTGCGGATACCGTGGTTCTGCAAGAAGGCGGTGGTATTAGGACCGATGCCCCATATCTTTCCAATTTCGGTGTTCGCGAGAAAGGTGTCTTTGCCGATGAGGGGGATAGCAGTGAAGCCGTCCGGCTTCTGGTATTTTGAACCGACTTTCGCGAGCACCTTCGTGCACGAGAGACCGACGGAGAAGGTTATGTCGAGCTCGCGATACAGATCAGCCTTTATCTTGCGAGCAATATCCTCATAACTCATGTGAAAAGTCCTTCGAAGTCCCGTGAGGTCTCCGAAACATTCGTCGATGCCGTATTCCTCGACTGCGGGCGTGTAGCGCCGCATTATTTCGTACATTCGTAGCGAGTAGAGCGTATACAGCTCATAATCGGAAGCCACAATAATGGCTTCCGGACAGATTTTCTTAACATCGGCGAGCCGTATGCCGCGATTGATGCCGAGAGCTTTCGCTTCGTAGGTGGCGGCGGACACAATGCCGCGTTCCGCACCCGTCACCACCGGTTTACCGCGCAGCGATGGATTGCGAGCTACTTCGCAGGCGGCGAAGAAGCTGTCGCCGTCGACGTGGATGAGAGCCCTGGGATAGTAGTAATGTCGACCCCATCCTACCTCGTTCATGAGGCGTCCAAAATTGCCGCAGAGCTTTGTTGCAAGTTGCGAGCCTTACTCATCGTATGCTCGATACGCCTCGTTTCGTTTCTCGCTTGCTCCTCGCTCTGCATCCAATTTATGAACGCCTCACTGCGAGGGTATGTTTCGAGGAGAGGCTCTCGGAGTTGGCGCAGCATGGTAATTCGTGAGCCTAAAAGAGGCTGCGAGCGAATTTGCGCCAACGAGAGCGAGCGCGGTGAATCGCTGGATGAACCGACGCGTACTCCCGCAGAAACGTACCCGAGCATACTAATACTTGCGGACGACACCCGTCACCACTGCTTCGATAGTCAGATTGCCTTTCGGGTAGATGGGCTTGAACGCGGCGTTCGCAGGATCGAGATAGTAGTGCTCGCCCGACTTGCGGAGGTACTTCATCGTGTATTCGCCTTCGATGGAGGCGATGACTATCTGGCCGGGCTTGTAGGTGGCGCGGCGCTCGACGATGACGAGGTCTCCCGGGCAAATGCCGGCGTCTATCATGCTCTCGCCCTTCACTTTAAGAATGTAACTGTTCTCTTTGTTGGGAGTCAGGTACTCGTCGAAGTCCATGACGTCGAGTAGTTCTTCTTCCGCTGCGGAAGGGAATCCTGCTTCAACAAGCCCGAGAAGCGGAACGCCCACGAGCGCGCGGCCCGGGGAGAGGCGACCACGCCTGTCCTTGGTAAGGACACCGTCTTCGACCAATTTATTGATAAGTTTGTAGACCGAATTCTTCGAGGCGAGTCCGGTTGCCGTCATTATTTCTTGGTAGCCGGGCATGCGCTTCCGGCGCTCGTAAAAACCGATTATCTTCCGTTTGTAGGTGTCGTACATGTTCCCAGTATAAGTGAACTACGGTTCAC
>JAQBRK010000013.1 GCA_028286505.1 Parcubacteria group bacterium | reverse complement strand
CCTTGTACTCGATGGAAGTGTTCTTCGAGTAAATGGTGATACCGCGCTCCTGCTCGAGCTTGTTCGAGTCCATGGATACGCCGTCGGCGACCGCTCCGGTCTGACGCATCAAAGCATCGGTCAAGGTTGTCTTGCCGTGGTCCACGTGAGCGATAATCGCGATGTTTCGTATTTCCATACTGTATTGGAATTCCTAGTAGAAATTAAAAAGGGCCGCTGGGCCTGATAAACGTAATGTAACCTTATTTGCCGATTGCGTCAATAATATGAAGAGCCGGCGCAGGTGCGCCGGCTCTCTTAACCTTTTCGTTTCTCGAGTATCTCCACCACACGGCCTTCGATAAGAGGGAAATGGGTATCCGCAAACAATAGTGGGCACGCGTTTTCTTGAGGAGCTATGAGCATCCTGAGCTCCTCCCACTCCGTAAGCGTAAATGGAATACCGATGTAACGGCTCCAGTGACTCACACTGTAGTGGCTCCAGTCCCTGCACTTCCCTCCCCACCCTCGCGCATTCCAGGCGTGAAGCATGATAGGTACGTCGGGTCCGAAGGTTATGCCTTCGACATAGGTAATGTGAGTTCGCCCGGGCGTAGTGCGATTGAAGAGTCGGGCCAAATGAATGGCATCCGCGGCGCACGACCGAGGCTGCGGCTGAACCGTGTCGGTGTGTATCTCCGTACCTCTCCAGGTAAGAGGCCAGTAGTCTTTGCCGTGTTTCTCGATGAGTCGGAGTGCTCGCGGATGAACCTGATCGAGAAGATACGCGCGCGTACCGACAAAGTTTAGGCCGCCTTCCAGCACTTCGGCGGCATAAGTGACTATTTCACGGAGACTCGTTCTGTGTCCCTCCGGGAAGAAGGTCGCGAACTGCTCGTGGTTGCGCCGACGGTATGCGGAGCCTCGCTTCGTTTTTGCGTGGATGAGTTGCCACGCCTCCCGTTCGCTCCGTTGGAGCTCTTCGGTATCCATGTGAAGTCTCCTTCCAAAGGACGGGATGTCCTCAAGGAACATAGACGAACCAGTGACCTCAGTCAACTAGTTGCTGTATTTATTTCAAATACTTCTGAACGTTCGAAAGCTGGCCTGAGTAATTCGTCGAGCAATGTATCTGGCCGTTCGGGTCATGCAGATAGAACAGGCAGTTCGTCGCGGTCGGGTGCAGTGCGGCATTGATGGCAGCAAGTCCCGGGTTCGCTATCGGGTGCGGCGGAAGACCTTTCTGCTTATAGGTATTGAAAGGCGTGTTCGGATACGTATTCGCGGCTTTCGGAGATGGCCACCACTTATTCGCATCGTTTCCTTCTATGTATTGGAGCGTGGCGTCCATCGCAAGCGGCATGCCGACGGCGAGACGTTTCTGAATGACACCCGAAATGATTCCCATGTCTTCCACGCTTCCCGCTTCGCGCTGAATTATTGAAGCGATGGTGAGTATCTTCGGCCACGCGACTTTTTGCTTTACCGCTTCGTCAGCGTACGGCGCAAACGCTTCCTTGAAGCGGTCACGCATACGCTGCGCAACGACCGCGGGCGGCTGGTCGGTCGGAATCAAATAGGTATCCGGGAAGTAGACTCCCTCGACGTAGTTCGGGCCCGTATTGGTATCAACCGTGAGCCATTCTTTTTTCTGCTCATCGGTCCAGCCGAGTGCATTCGTAAGAATATTCGCTATCTGCTCCTTGCGAACACCGACGGGAATTTTCACCCAAGCGAAGTACGGCGGAGCGACAAGCGCGGATGCGATGGACCAAGCATCCATGCCTTTACTGATTTCATAGCCACCGGGACGTATGCCCTTTCCGTCGGTTGCCCGCAGGAACGCTATCTGGAAAATCCAAGCCCCACGAACGAATCCCTGTTTCTCAAGATCGTCCGCAACTTGTGTGACCGTTTCGTCAGGCGAGACCAAGAATTGCACTTTCTCGCTATCCTGCGAAACCGGACCGAACGCCTGCGCGTACAGAAGAGCGAATACGATGAGAAAAAGCGCCGCACCCGTGAGTACGTACGTAATAATGCGACCGAGGCTCGGCTTCGTACGTGCTGGGCCTGTCATTCGTTTATTTTACCCCAGAGCCATGAGTGCTCATAAAAAACCTCGGATGCCCGGCAAACGCGGCTATCTCAGGAAGCGCTCAATTCTTTGACGAAGAGCGTGCGTGCCAGCTTAAGCTCGTCGTAGGTATATTTTCCGTGGAGTTTCGAGAATGCGGGCGCAAGCTTCTCGGTACCCACTTCTTCGAATATCTGATGAATATCGGGCAGCGCCGCGATAAGCCGCGCGGGGATAAGGGAGAGAAGCGGCGCGGCATCGAGCCGTCCCGTTACGATAAGCTTTTCCGCATGGTCGGCTATGGTACCCACCGTAAGCTTCCGTTCTTTCGCGATATCGATAAGCGGCATGCCTTCGAGGATAAGTGTGAGGGTTTCGTCGTACGTCGTGCGCTTTATGGGGCGCTCGCCGTCTTTTGCGGCTTCGAGCGTGCCGCCGTTCGCATGTATGAAATTGCGGTGCATGACTTCCAGGTCGCCGTCTTCCCGCAGCGTCGTGAACGCTTCTTCAGCCGCGAGCGATTCCTCGCGGAGTCGTTCGTCCATGCGGGCGACTTCCGGATGCACCATGGCGGCATGTTCGCTCCACCCGAGAAGCGTGAGCCCCGCGAGCGTGCGTACGCGCGAGAGCGCTACGTACCCCTGACCGTATTCGAACGTGCGCGAGAGATCGATAGCGGCGGCGTCCATGCTCATGCCCTGGCTCTTGTGCACCGTAATGGCCCACGCAAGGCGGAGCGGAAGCTGCGCTATCTTTGCGCGTACTTTGCCGTTCTCTTCGAGCGCCCACTCGGAGGGGAGAATCGTGAGCTCGCGGCCGTCGTGCGTTTCGATTATGGGTTCCCCCGAGCCGTGCACGAAACCGATTACCTTGCCGAGCGTACCGTTCACGTATTGCGCTGCGGGATTGTTCTTCGTGCACATCACAATGGCACCTTCCTTGAGCACGAGCGCCTGCGGAGAAAGGCAGCCGCGCTTCAGCCCTTCGATAAGTACATCCGGGCCGGTCGTTACCATGCGGTAGGTCTTTGCGGAGCCGGGCAATTTTGCAAGATACTCGTTATTGATGCGGTCGACGTCGGCGTTATGGGTGAACAGGCGCGGTATCTCGCTATCAAGTTCGTCGCCGTCGCTCTCGCGAGAAAGAATAGTCGATGCATGGGTATGATCGAACGTGCCGTCGCGAATGGCTCCGAGGACATCGAGGAAGTCGGTGTCGTCCTGACGGTGCTGTTCGGTGAGGTAACACACCAGTGGCGTTGCCGTGCGCCACGCGGCCGACGAGAACGCGAATTCAGCAGGTGTACCACCACGCGTTATCGGCGGAAGCTGGAAGAAGTCGCCCGCGAACACCACCTGGATACCGCCGAACGCACGACTGTCCTGGCGCACTTCGCGTGCGACCGCGTCTATCATCGAAAGAGCGCCGGCGGAGAGCATCGAGATTTCGTCGATGATGAGTACTTTCGTTTTTTGGATACGCTTTGCGACATGCTCCTTGCTCGAGATGCGGTCGAGGTCTTCGGGGGTAAGCCGCTCGAGTATGCCGATGCCGCTCCAGGAGTGGATGGTCATGCCGCCCACGTGCGTTGCGGCAATACCGGTCGATGCCGTGATGGCAGGCTCGATGCCATGCGAGCGCAACCACGAGATATAACTCGTGAGCGTGTGAGTCTTACCGCTACCGGGCTCACCCGTAAGGAAAACGTTCGCGCCGGTCTTAAGTATTTCGAGTGCTTGGCTCTGTCTCATTACTCTATTCTACGCTTCTCCCTCGAAGTAACCGAGACTTTCCCCTGCTCGACCGATAAAACGGAAGCCATCCTCCGAAAGCACGCCGAATTTCCCCGAATCGGGGTAATCGCATATCTCGGGCGAGAGCTTCGTGGATATACCTATATAGGTAAGGTCGGCGTCCGAGGTATTCACTATCTGGTGCGCGGTAGAAGCATCTCCCGAGGGGCATGCGATGAAATCTCCTTTCTTGATCGGCTGACGCGTTTCCCCGATACGCACCTCGCCCTCCCCTTCCCATACGATGAAGAGTTCTTCGTTCACGCGATGATTGTGGAGCGGAAACGCGCGATTGCCGCCCGGAAGAAGCTTCACGATGCTATACCCGAGCTTCTTCGCTCCAAGCAAGGGACCGATGAAACCGAGTGCCGCGTCATAGTTCGGGGGCGTTTCGCCCATGGCCGCAGGCCGCGGCGAAAGCTCGACCTCGCTGATGTTGATGATTCTTTTCTCCATACTCCTGATAGTATCATTCGCCGAAACTGAAGCCGGAATGAAAAACCGCGCAGGCAAGGGCCTGCGCGGTTTTTCATTCCGGCTTCTACTGTTAGTAGTAGGTACCGTTCATACGAGCGAGGCAGGCCCGGTCGTAGTAACAGCTGTAATCAACGGTGTTCGAAGTACCGTAGGTAGACCCATACGAACTTCCGCTCGTATACGGATACTGATTGTAGTAATCGTACGAAGGCGTGTTGGTGTAGTTCGAGCTATCACCAGGGCCATTGAAGGTGCCGCCGGTACCGGGGCCCATGTAACGACCGTTCACATAACAGCTGCGGTCGTAGTATCCCGTGCAGCCGGAAGGATAACCACCGGAATAGTTACCGGTGTAGTTGCCGGAGTAACTTGGTGTTCCGGTGTAGGCAGGAACTCCCGTGTAGCCGGTAGTAGGCACGCAGTTGCTCGCGTAGTAGTTGGTGCAGTTGGTGCCGTAGTTCGGCGTGCCCGTGTAACCGCCGTACGTGGTAGCACCGGTAACTTGCGTCGTGACGTTCACTTGAACACGGTGGCCGTAGTCATCAGTCACGGTGAAGACCGGATTGAAAGAGCCCGTGCGCGTAAATACGTGCGTGAAGGTTCCGGACGACTGTACCGAGGTGCTTGGGTAATACACCGCTTGCTGGCGCATACCGGAATTCTCGTCACCCCAGGTCACGTTGTAGTGAAGCTGGCCGCCGGACTGGTAGCCGTTCCATCCCGCGACACGGACCGTCCAGGTACCCGTCTGACCCACGGAGAGTTGGCGAGGTGCGTCGATTCCCTGAATCGAGAGCTGCCCATTCGTGTTCTGGTAGCCGTTCTGTGCATTGACGCAGCTCATCTGCTGAATTACGGAGCGCGTCTGGCTATCGACGACACCCGTTACCGGAAGTCCGTTATCGGCCTGGAAGCGCTGGAGTGCGGTGAGCGTAGCCTGATCGAAGTAGCCGTTCACGGTGCCGCGAAGGTAGCCACGGGAAATGAAAAACGCTTGGAGACGAGCGACATCGGCCTGAGCGTTACTTCCGCCGGAATACATGTTTCCGGACAGGGTCGTACACGCCATCACGGTAGAAGGAGTTTGATATTGAGTGGGATTCTCGTAGGCGTACCCGGCCCAACCTGATGCAGCGATAAGCGGCACCGCGACGGTGGTAGCTACTTTGTGAAGGATAATTGATTGCATACGGAGTTGGATTTAAAGCGTTAAAGGAAGTTCGGTTCAGCAGGACTATACACAGGCAAGGTTGCCTCGTCTATAAGGCCAGCGGAGTATGCGCCCGCTAACATGAAGGTATCAGGAAGCGTATTCTGGCCCGTAAAACTTGACTTTTTTATGGAAAAAGCGCATATTCCTTATATTCTATGCGCTATATCCCCTCAAAAACGACTATCGCTCGTGTTTCAGCACCTGTTACTCGCACCGCTTCCGCGGGGTGGAAACGCTACCGTACCTTTCCGAAGTGGCTCCAGGCAATTCTTGTCGTCATTCTCATTATTGCGCTTCTCGCCGGGCTTTCCGCGCTTTCCAAGCTCGGAGGCGTGAAAGGAGCCGAAAACGCGCTTCCGACCGTCACGCTCGCACCTGTTTCAAGTCTCGCCGGAAACGGCAGCTCGGTAGGTATCATAGGGTCCGTTCGCTCGGTAACCGAAGCAAGCATCCTCGCTCAGAGCGGAGGTACCGTCACTTCGGTCCGCACGAAGATAGGTAGCAGCGTTCCTGCTGGTTTCGTTATCGCGGAGCTCGATAACGCGAGCCAGCGCGCAGCCGTACTTCAAGCGGAAGGTTCCTACGACGCTGCCGTTGCCGCACGTTCAGGTGCGTCCCCTACCGATATCTCGGGCTCCGCACTGAACACCTACGTCTCTTCCTATAATTCGCTCGATTCCATCCTCAAGACCTACGTCGACACCTTTTATGGTGATCCGGGCGCGCAAGGACCTAAATTCCTCATAAGTCCGGCACCGTTCGAGAATGCCTACTTCTCTGGCAAGCGCGCAGCCCTCGCTACCTCGATGAATACCTGGCGCAGCCATCTTTCTTCCGCAACCGCGGCGAACGCTCCCGCGCTTCTCGTCGAAGCCGAGAACATTACCCGCCAGGCGAATTCTCTCGTTACCGATATCGCGGCTGCCGCGACTAAATATAATTCCGATGCAAACGCCTCGCAGCTCGCAGCGATTTCTTCGGCACGCACGGGCATTGCAGCTCTTCAAGCAAGCATCACTGCCGCGAAGCAGTCGTATCAAGGACAAGGAACCGCAGCGACCGCGGGCGCCAATGCGAACGTAAAGATAGCGCTCGGTTCGCTCCGTGCCGCGCAAGCGAACCTCGAGAAGACACTTGTGCGTGCTCCTATCGGCGGCACCGTTAACTTCCTACCGATTCGTACCGGCGACTATGTCACCGCCTTCATGCACGTTGCTACCGTCGCGCAGAACGGCGCGCTTGAAATAGTTACGTATGTTTCCGAAGACGATCGCGCTCTCCTTACGGTGGGCACGAAGGTCATGGTCGAGGACACCACCGCGGGCGTCGTCACCTCCATTGCTCCTGCGCTTGACCCCGTCACGAAGCAAATAGAAGTGCACATAGCGGTAACGGGAAAGAGTAAGCTCGTGAACGGCCAGTCGGTTCGCATTACGCTTCCGGGCGCCGCTCCTGTCGCAACCGCGACCTCGACAGGACCGCTGCTGCTTCCGCTAACCGCACTCAAGCTCACGCCGTCCGCACGGGTCGTCTTCTCGCTCGGCGAAGACGGTCGACTTGTCGCGCACGCGGTGGAGATAGGAGAGGTGCGCGGTGATCGCATCGAGATACTGACAGAACTGCCGGCTGACCTACGCATAGTTACCGACGCGCGTGGCCTGGCCGAGGGCCAGAAAGTGACCGTCGCGCAATAGCATGCCTAAAAACTTCATCTGCTTCGTTACGGGTCCCAGCAATTTTTTCCGCCGTACTCTGAGTACGTTTTCAGAAACCTACTTAAATTCCCTGAACCCTCTCCCCGAGAGGATTCAGTGCCTCGCAGCTGAACGTTTAAGCCACGCTCCTCGGTCAGCACGCTAAACATTTTCATGACTAAATTCTGGACCTTCTTCATACGAAAGAGCCACTTCACGGTGTTCTTGATGATCGTTCTCCTTGCGAGCGGTCTCTACGCCGTTGCAGTCATTCCTAAGGAAGCGACTCCCGATATCGCTATTCCGCTTGGCGTCGTTTCTACGGTGCTTCCGGGTGCCTCTTCCGCGGACGTCGAGCGCCTCGTGACCGACAAGATCGAGAACGGCGTACTTGGCGTCGAACACGTTTCCAAAGTCACCTCCACGTCCGCCGACGGCGTTTCCATTGTCTCGGTCGAATTCGACGCGGCGGCCAATATCGATAAATCCATACAGCTCCTTAAGAACGCGGTCGACAAGGTACGCACCGATCTTCCGACCGAGGCGCTCGCGCCTTCCGTTTCCGACGTAAACTTCGCGGACTCCCCTATCCTCGAAGTCTCCATTTCGGGTAATCTTGCAGCAAGCGAACTCACTACCCTTGGCGAGAGCGTATCGGATGAAATCAAACGAGTGCCGGGAGTTTCCAAAGTAAGCGTGTCGGGCGTACGCGCGCGCGAAGTGCAGGTCATCGTCAAGGGTGAGCGTCTTCGTCAGTACGGCCTTTCGCTCTCCGACGTCACCGGCGCCATCCGTGCGGCAGGCGTTGCATCACCCGCAGGTTCCATCACGGTCGACGGCGTGAACTACGCCGTCCGCTTCGAGTCGGGAGTACCGAAGACCGATGCGGTTGCGAGCGTTACTATTCCGGGACCCGGCGGCTCATCCCTTCACGTAAGCGACGTGGCGGACGTTATCGACGGTCTCGCCGACTCGACCACCTACTCGCGCGTGTCGGTCGGTGGTAAACCGGCCCAGCCATCTCTGACCCTTAGCATTTTCAAAGCACGCGGCGGCAACATCGCAGCTACCGGTTCGGCCGTACAGAAGAAGCTCGATGAATTGAAGAAGAACGGCATTCTCGAAGGTACCGAAATCGTAACGTCCTATAACGGCGCCGAGGAGGTGGCGAAATCCCTTACCGAGCTCACGCGAGCCGGCATCGAAACCGTCATCCTCGTGATGCTCGTGCTTCTCGTTACGCTCGGGTGGCGCGAATCACTGGTCGCTGCCGCATCCATTCCGCTGTCCTTCCTCGTCGCGTTCATCGGCCTTCTGGCTTCCGGCAACACGCTCAACAACGTTTCCCTTTTCTCGCTCATCCTCGCTATCGGTATCCTCGTGGACTCCGGCATCGTGGTGGTCGAGGCTTTCCATACGCGCCTGCTTAAATACGGAAACAAGTTCGAGGCGGCAAGCGCAGCCATACGCGAGTATGCGATGCCGCTCATCGCCGGAACTTTCACGACCATCGTCGTGTTCGTACCGCTCTTCTTCCTTTCGGGCATCATCGGGAAATTCCTAAGCGCGATTCCGTTCACCATTATTTTCGTACTGCTCGCTTCCATCTTCGTGGCGCTCGGCTTCGTGCCACTGCTCGCCATCTTCTTCGTGAAGCCTTCCCACGGCGAACTTGAGTCCCGACAGGAAAAATACAACGTCATCGCTCGTACGTGGTATCAGGGCTTCCTGCATAAATTCCTCCACGATAAGCAGAACCAGAATCGATTCATGCTCCTCATGGGCGTTCTGTTCGTCATCGCGCTCGCTCTGCCTTCAACCGGCATCCTGAAATCGATTTTCTTCCCAAGCGACGATTTGGACTACCTCTACGTACAGATAGAGAAGCCGCTCGGCACCGAGCTGTCCGAGACCGATCTTTCCGTGCGTGAAGTGGAAGAAGTGCTCTATGCGAATACGCATGTCGCGTCGTTCGTAAGCCAGGTAGGTGCGGGAAGCTCGTTTGCCGGTGGCTTCACCGGACCATCGGCCGGAAGCAATATCGGAAACATTACCGTAAACCTCCCCAAGAACCACAAGCAGAAAAGCGCGGCCCTCATTACCGAGCTTCGTAAGCAGTTTGCGGGCATTACCTCCGCGGCGGTTACGGTAGGAGAGCCTGCGGGCGGCCCACCGTCGTCTTCCCCGGTCTCTCTCACCTTCTCCGGCGATGACATCGATGCGCTCACCACGACCGCGGACAACGCCGCGCATATTCTTTCGGATATTCCCGGAGTCGTGAACATCCAGGCAAGTACGAAGGGTTCGGGCGCCGAATTCGTCGTCACGCTCGATAGCGCGAAAGCGACCGAACTCGGCGTTTCTCCACTGGTCGTTGCCGACACGCTTCGCACGGCGCTCTTCCACACGAAGGCCACGTCCATTCGTACCGGCAAGGACGATATCGATGTCATCACGAAACTCGACTTGAACCCGCAGTACGTTGATCCGTCCGAAACGACGCATGTTTCCATCGACGCGGTACGTAATCTCTCCATTCCGGGCGCAAAAGGTCCCGTACTTCTTTCGACCATAGCGGCCATCTCCTACGCTCCCGCACAGAGCTCCATCAATCACCAGGCAGGCCACCGCATCATGACCGTGTCTGCCGACGTGGGGCCGAAGGCGAACGCGGTCGAAGTGACGAGCCAGTTCAAAAAGCTTTTCACCACCGACAAAATAGGTAAGGGCGTGACGGTGGATTACGGTGGAGCGACCGCGGATATCGCGCAGTCGTTCACCGAGCTCTTCATCGCGCTTATCGCGGGCGCCGCACTCATGCTTTCCATTCTCATCCTTGAATTCAACTCCTTCCGTCATTCGTTCTATCTCCTGCTTATCATTCCGCTTTCGCTTGTCGGCGTGTTCGCCGGTCTTACGCTCGTGGGTCAGCCGCTCTCGCTCACCTCGATGCTCGGGGTCATCGCGCTTGCGGGCGTCATCATAAATCACGCCATCATTCTCATGGACTCCATAGCGCGCATCCATCGCGATCATCCTGGCCATTCGCTCGAGCAGGTGGTGGTCGACGCAGCGTCAACGCGCCTTCGTCCCATCCTTCTCACTACGGTCGTGACCGTTATCGGCATGCTCCCGCTCGCGTTCTCTTCCGCGTTCTTCGGCCCGCTTGCGGTGGCCATCATGTTCGGCCTCGCCTTCTCGCTGCTTCTTACCCTCGTGCTTATTCCGATGCTCTACTTCCGTTGGCCGGGCAAAGCCATTCGCGAGCATTACGCGTCCGCTAAGGAAGATTCTCACTAATGAGTAGGTTTTCGAGATGGGTTTTGGTCGTTTCTGGTTGCCCCACCTGATACGCAGTACCTCCGAGTTTCTTGAAGGTCTCGCACGCTGCCTCTGAGTCATCAATAAGAATGGAGGCGGTAATATCCGCAGCAAATGCATTCGCGATGTCGATGAAGATCGCTCCCTCTTCGTCCGTTTTAAATCTCTTTTCATTGAAAGAGTTTACGATTGCATCGAAATATTGAGATAAGTTGAGAGCCGGAGAAGTGAACCGATCGAAACTATCCATATTTACCGTGATAAGGACTGTAGTGTATTTGCTCCGGAGTTTTAAGATGAGACTAAGCAGCTCTTCTTCAACAAACATGGTCGATGCGTCGTGCACAAATACTTCCCACAGTTTTTCATAGGCGATCTTGGTATGTTCAGCAACATATGCCGTCATCTCTTCGGAGGTGTACTCACCACGCATCCATCCGTTTACGCGTTCTCTATTAGTCTCAAACAGAAAAGTCTGTATCTTTGTGGTCTGCTCTGGAGGAAGGGTTCGCCAAAAGCGATCGTGACAAAGAGTACCGTCGAAATCGACAAAGAGTATTGGCTTCATGGGGGAAGTATATCCCTATCCCTTGACCCGTGAACCGTAGTTCACTTATACTGGGAACATGTACGACACCTACAAACGGAAGATAATCGGTTTTTACGAGCGCCGGAAGCGCATGCCCGGCTACCAAGAAATAATGACGGCAACCGGACTCGCCTC
>JAQBRK010000030.1 GCA_028286505.1 Parcubacteria group bacterium | reverse complement strand
CGGTGTGCGTTCCGGTACTTTAGCCGGCGTTGGCCGCGGCTTGTCGCCGGGCATTTTTAGCGGTTCGGTAGAATCGAGCGGCGAACCGTCCGGTCGTACCGTCGGCGTATACGTTTTTTTCAGGGGCGGTCCGGCGGGCGTAAGCGGCGCGGCCTGCGCATCGGTCATCGTCAACTCGTCGTATATCGTCGTTTCCACACCCTCACGAGCGTTACTGAATTGGGCTCGCGACGCTTCTATCACCTGTTCACGGAAGGTCTGCGGAGGCTGCTCTATAGGCGGCAGCGTAATGGCAGAGAACGGTCGTGAGCCGATGCCGTCTATCATGAGCGACATGTATACCTGCGCGAAGCCCAGGTTCACCAGGTCTTCCGGTTCGAATTCAGGAGCGAAGACCACTTCGAGTTTCTCGGCATCGAATGGTCCGACGCGGAACGCTACCGTAGTACCGACGTTACCGAACACGGCCGCCGCGACTTCTTCTTCCATCTGCTCCACATACTGGTGCGCCATGATGAGATTGAGATTGTATTTGCGAGCCTCGGAAAGAATTTCCGCGAAGGTTTCGTTCGCGAAATTCTGGAACTCGTCCACGTAGAAATAGAACGGCGACGCTTTCACCAGTTCATGGGGCGGCAGGTTCGCACGGCTCATCGCGCCGAGGAAAATACGAGTGGTTATCATCGAACCGAGCAGCTTCATGTTCGTATCTCCCACCAACCCTTTAGAGAGATTGATGAGCAATATCTTTTTCGTATCCATGAGCGTACGGATATCGAATGACGAAGTCGGCTGACCGATGATGTTACGGATGAGCGGATTGCTCGTGAACTGACCTATCTTGTTCTGAATAGCAGGTGTCGCCTCCTGGGTGTACCGGTCGGTATACGTGTTGAATTCTTTTATCCAAAAGTCTTTCACCACCGGGTCCTTAACGTTATCGATGACCTTCTTACGATAGTTCTTATCGGTGTACATGCGATTAACGCCGAGTAGCGTCGCGCCCGGATATTCCAGAAGCGCCAGAAGCGTATTGGAAAGGATGTATTCCATACGAGCCGACCACGCATCGACCCAAATCTTCTTGAAAGTCGCCATGAGGCCCGACACCACGAGGTGACGCTTGTCGTATCCCACGTCTTCCATGACGTTGAAAGCGACGGGGCGCTCAAGGTCGAATGGCGCGAAGTACACGACATCGTTCACTCGATTCGCGGGAACATAATTCAAAAGGGTTTCGACCGCGCTTCCGTGCGGGTCGATGAAGGCCATACCTTCCCCGTTCCGAAGATCCTGTATGGCCATGTTTTCAAGCAGCGTTGATTTACCCATACCGGTCTTCCCTATCACATACATGTGACGGGAGCGGTCCTTCGCTTTGATGCCGAAGGGTTGCTTACGGCCACGAGCGTCCGTTGCTGCGAAATAGGTTACGCGATCCGGATTATCCATATCGAATAGTATAACGCGCGGGCGTGGTAGGTATGTAAAAGAAGCATCCCCTCCGTGCGAGTGCGGAGGGGATGCAGAGTATTACTTGCGACGGCCAGCGTACCAGAAGTCAGGAGCGCCTTCATACTCGTCGACCATGAAGGACCGTCGTTCGAATTTTGCGACCCGGATGTGGTACCAACTGCCGCTCGGGTGACGCCACAGGCTGGTCACGGGGATTTCGTCCCCCAGTGACCGGTCAGCGGTGCAAAGAATTGCCAAAGTATCGAGAGTCTCAGGCTCGAGTCCGCGCATGGCATATTGCTCGGCCACATCTTCTTCGTCGAGCCACGGGTCATCAACTCTGGGAATTTTGAAGAGTACCGTCGTGCCGTAAGTGCCGACTCTGCGAGGCATCATGGCGACGATGTCTTCTCTCGGAAGGCCGACGTGCCTCCCGGTTAAGTTGAGCAGCTCGTCGAGCGGTTTCGATATATCCGCCCCCCATGAAAGTTCATAGGTGTCGTTGGTCGCTTCTACGTGACGTCTGAACGTGGCAACCATGTCGCTGATAACCATGCCGCCCGGTGCGCCGAGCGTGCGCTGGACGCATTCGGAAGAGAGTCCCGAGTCGCGCAGTTGTGTTGCGAGCCGGTCTTGGATCTGGCCGATTTGGCCATTGGTGATGGACTGGGTCCTGGCGAGGTCCGCCATTGCGTCATCCTTTTCCTTTTGCCGCTAGCCTTCTCGCAAATGAGTGCGCTGCAGCAGAAGAAGCCCAGAGGGCACCTTCTGCTGCAGCGCAACTTTAATAAAAGTTCTTACTAGTTAGTTTATACAATTAAATCTACACTTCTGTCAAAGTTCCTCCCAATGCCGGACGTCGTCTGCGTGCACGGAGGGTATACCCGATTCCGGCAATGATTATGCCGAGCGCCGGGAGAAGCCACTGAAGCCAGGAAAGCGGAAGACCGGAAAAAGGCGCCAAGATAATGAGCGTTCCAAAAAGTACGAGGGTGCTTTCACGCGACATACCTTTAGCAGGCCGAAGGCCTTAAAAAAGAATTAGTACCCTTGGTGTGTGACATATCTTCAGTGTACGCCCGGCACGCACGAATCACCTGTGGAAAAGAATTATTTGGCGGTTACGCACACGACGAACTCTCCTCGTACGGTCGTGGGATTGGCCTTGAAGTGGTCTGCCACGCTTCGCGCAGAACCTTCCACGACCGATTCATGTATCTTCGTAAGCTCGCGCAGGACGACGATGCGGCGTTCGTTATCGAGTATTCCCGCAAGCGATTCGAGTGCTTTCTCGATACGGTGCGGCGATTCATAGAAAACCACCGTTCTCTCGCTTTCTTCTATTTCCTTGAACATCGTCTGGCGCCCTTTCTTATGTGGAAGAAAGCCTAGGAAGATGAACTCGTGCACCGGAATGCCTGCAATGGAGAGTGCGGCCGTGAGCGCGGAAGGTCCCGGAATTGCTTCGATGCGTACATCGTTCCCGAGTCGGGCCTTCACTTCTGCAACGAGCATGCTGCCGGGGTCGCTGATGCCCGGTGTTCCCGCGTCCGTTACGAGCGCGATGCGCTTCCCTTCCGCAAGTTGGGTGAGGATACGATCCGCGGCAAGCTTCCCGCTCTGCGCATGGTAAATAAGGAGCGGCTTACGGATGTCGTAGCGCGAAAGGAGCTTTGCGGTTACGCGCGTATCTTCGCACGCGATAGCGTCGGCTTCTCGCAGGGTATCGAGCGCGCGCAGCGTGATATCTCCCAAATTTCCTATGGGTGTGGCGACGACGGAGAGTGTTCCCATATACCCACTTTCGCATCCGCCGGTAACCGCGTAAACCTTGACCAAAAACTATAAAAGCAGTACTTTGCATGTTGGTACATTCAGTGAGGGACTACGCCAGTGAAGAAACAACCGGTCATACCCGACCCTCTGCGGCTCAGGACACTTCCGTCACGTACGGAATACGGCGGCCTCTGCGTATCGCCTCTCGTGGCAAATTGGTCCAATCTCACCGCTTTGGGGGGAAAGGAGGACCTGCAGGAGAACGTCGTTGCTGAACTTGCGACGACGCCCTGCGTACGCGTCTACGCCACGAAGAACTGCAGCGAAGGTACCCGTGTCGCACCCCGTAATCGTTTCTTCATTGAGGAAGCGATCTTGTCGAGCGGCGTAGGTGTCATGAGCAATACGTGCGATCCAGCCGATATGGTCTGGCTCGGCAGGAAGGAAGGCTTTATCGACACGACGAACGGACGACTGCTCTTCCTCGCTTCAACACGGAAGATCTACCTCGCAGGGCGCTACACGCGCCACGCGGCAGACTGCATCGTCGAGTGCTTCAAGCGTGCGCTCGTCGATTCGAAAGAGATCGAGGTGGTGGTCTTCTTCAGTCCACCGACCATGGGCTCCTTCGAGAGTTTCAAGGAAGAATGCGCGGCGGCGGGAATCAAGAAAGAGATCAGGTCAGAAGTACCTCTTCCTCCGGATGGCAACTTCTCCTACAAATCCCATCCCGAAACCCATCCCCTTCATAAGGAGCTAGCGAAGAAGAACAATCTCGGCATCATATATAGACGCTAACAATACACGGCCGCCCCTCAGAATAAGGGTCGGCCGTTCGTTTTTATTTCTTACTTGTCACCGCGTCCGCCACCTTATAGATATCGCCTGCACCCATAGTTACCAGCACATCGCCTTTCCCCGCTTCCTTGAAGCGGTTTTCTATTTCCGCAAAGTCGAGCGCCTCGGAAAGCGTTCCGTTTGCGGTTATGCTTTCCGCAAGAAGCGCGCTCGATACGCTTCCGTCATCTAGTTCCCGCGCCGCATAGATAGGTGCGATGAGCAGCTGGTCGACTCCGGTAAAGGCCGTTGAGAAGTCTTCGAAGAGGTCTCGCGTACGACTGTAGAGATGAGGATGGAACGCGACGATAAGTTTCCCGAAGGTGCGTTTGCGAAGCTCGGCCACGGTCTTTTTTATTGCTGTCGGGTGGTGTGCGTAATCGTCGTACACGTCGGCGCCCTTTTCGGTCTTTCCTTTATATTCAAAGCGGCGCCAGGTTCCGGAAAACTCCTGTAGCGAGAGGCTTACCACTTCTTGGGCGATGTTCGGCTGAACTAATTTCGCTGCGGCCGCAGCTGCACGCGCATTCATGACGTTGAACTCTCCAGGAAGTTTTACGGAATATTCCGGTTCCTGAGTGTAGTCGACAACACGGGGCGTAATACCCACAAGAAGAGGAGCGATGTTCGGGTGGAGCGCGTCGGTTACGACGGCACCGTCTGCCGGGACTTTAGCGATGAGTGCGGCGAAGGCACTCTGCACGTCAGCCAAATCCTTGTAGTAATCGGTATGATCGAATTCGATGTTCGTAATGACTAGGATCTTGGGAGAAAGCGTAAGAAAATCACGTTTGTATTCGCACGCCTCCACGACGAAGGCGTCGGAGGTAC
>JAQBRK010000023.1 GCA_028286505.1 Parcubacteria group bacterium | reverse complement strand
AACGGCGCGTCACCGAAGCGCTCAAGAAGATGCTCGACGAGCAGTTCCGTCCACCACTCGGTCTCGGGGCGGGGAATGAGGGGTTTGGAAGCGAGCCCTATCTCGAGACCGAGGAAGGGAATCCACCCGATGACGTAGGCAAGCGGCTCGCCTGCGGCGAGCCGCTCTATGTCTTTGCGCACCTCCTTATTCAAATAGAGCGATGCATCGCTAGATTTGAGAGCTGGATACTTATCCCGCACCAGCAATTCGATATCTTGAGGGGAGACGTGCGGAGGGAGTATCATATGCTCACCGTACACCAGCAGGCGGCAATGGGGTACACTTTCGGATATGTACACTCTTCGCAATCATTTCTGGAACATCTTCTTATCCATCTTTTTCGCTGCGCTCCTCGCGTTCGGTATTTGGTACCTCGTCGAAACAGGAAGCTTCGCTCGTAATCTTTCGGTCGCTGACTTCTTCCTTATGGCCCTTGCCGTATGGCGCCTCACGCGACTCTTTACCTATGACGCGATAACGAAATTCATTCGCGACTGGTTCGTGGGTGCTCGTCCGGAATCGTTCCGCGGCGCATTCCATACGCTTCTCAATTGCCCGTGGTGCACCGGGCTCTGGTTCGGCGCGACCGTCGTGTTCTTCTATTTCCTCACGCCGTACGCGTGGCCGGTTGTGCTCGTGCTTGCGGTAGCTGCCGTTGGCTCGTTCTTCCAGATCCTTTCGAACCTCGTCGGGTGGCACGCAGAATACAAGAAGACCCAGACGCTGGCGCTTCAGAACGAATGGAGGACGCATGTAGAGAAAGGAGGCACCTGTTAGGTGCTCTCAAAAATATTCTTCGCTCATGCAAAAGAAAAGACCCGAGGCAAAACCTCGGGTCTTTTCTTTCTGAACGAGAGACTGGTTTAGTAAGCAATAGCTTGCTAGCTGCACTTCCTTCGCTGAAACGTAGCAAGCTACGTTTCAGACTCAGGTCGTTTGCTAGTAGCCGCCGCCGAAGCCTCCGCGGTCGCTGTTGCCACCGCCGAAGCCTCCACGATTACCACCGAAACCGCCGCCTCCACCTCCGCCACCACTGCGCTGAGGACGATCGCCAGCTGGGCGATCACCTTGCGGGCGGGCGAACGAAACGGAGAGCATGCGCCCGTCCATTTCCTTGCCATCCCAACGATCAACAGCAGCCTGAGCCATCGTCTCATCTGCCATTTCCACGAACCCGAATCCGCGTGAGCGGCCGGTCATGCGATCGCTGATAATGCTTGCGGAAGTCACCGTACCAGCTTCCTCGAAAGCGGTGCGGAGCTCATCCTCGGTCGTACGATAAGGAATACCGCCGACATATAGTTTGTTTGTTGCCATGTGGCTTGTGCGCCTTTGTAAAATCTCCATCTGCTGCGTTACTTGCTGCGGTACTCATTCACCGTATCGCTATACGGCTCATTTCGTCCCTTGCTCGTGCCTGGCATATGAAGATTTTCCTGCGGGCTATACCTAGAATGATTAACCTCGCCTCTGCCGAACTTTTGGACGTTGCCGTCCAGGGGGAGCTGGTGAACCGCGAGTTATTTTGAATATGCTATAGAAACGTCCTTTCCGCAATGGTGCCGTGGGGATGAAGATGCGAAAAGCCCCGGCCGTCGTAAAGACGGTCGGGACCTGGTCGAAGGGCGGTTAGCGCTCGATGTAGCGGGGTCGGATGGGCGTTGCCAGGCACTTTTGAAGCAGGTGATCGGCGTAAGCTTTTCCGTAACCGCTTCGAAGCGGCATGTTCAGCATTTTTGCCGTTTTTGCCGAGCAGCCGATGTAGGGACGGTAGTCGGCATACACGGCCGGCGTCGGCTTATCCTCCACGGGATAGAAGAGGGTGTTGTTATCCTTGGACAAGTAGACGGGATGAGCGACGCTTGGAGGCTTGCTCTCCACCTTGTATTTCTCGACGAGGGCCTCGTCACTTTCGGCCGGCGCGGTACGCCTCAGGTCAGCGGCGAGACGTTTCTCTATCTGCTGAATCCAGAATCCGCGAAGTTCGAGCGGGTCCGAGTAGCTGGCGAAGCCGTAGAGCCAAAGCGCCACGAACGGGTCATAGAACTCGAGAAAGCCGAGCTTCAAAGCGCCCGCTTGAGCGCTTCCATAGAGCTGACCCAACATGCACATATCATGTACGTCCATGTTGAGACGATGGCGATCGATCTGACGATGCCATCCGGTAATGGTGCGGTCGAGTAAACGCGCGCCAAGCCAGACGCGGAGTTTTCGGAAGAACATTCTGTAGCTCCTCGCAATGCGCGTAGCGCGTGAAGGGGTTAGACTCCTATTTTTTTACCAATGAAATTGGAACGAGTCAATTTTTATTCAAAACGAAGCGCGTCGATGGGATTCATGCGCGCGGCGCGTCGGGCGGGGTACCATCCGAACGTTATGCCGATAACGGCAGATACGCCGAATGCCGTCAGTACCGAGGCGAGCGACACGGTCGCCGTGAGAAGTCCCGTGAGCGTGAGCGCCGAAGCGATGAGCCAGCCAAGTAGGATTCCTATAGCACCGCCGAGAACCGTAAGCACGATGGATTCCGTAAGGAATTGATTGCTGATGTCGCTCTCGGTCGCCCCGATGGCTTTGCGAAGACCTATCTCGCGCGTACGTTCGGTCACGTTCGTAAGCATCATGTTCATGATGCCTATACCGCCGACCAGAAGCGAGATACCCGCTATCGCCGCGAGCAGAAGGGTAAACGTGCCCGTCACGGACGATGCCGTCGCGACGATGTCCGCCTGATTGAGAACACTGAAATCGGCCTGGGTCGGGTCCTGTATCTTGTGGCGCTCAAGTAGCAGTGCCGTCACGTCCGTCTGCACGGAGCTCATTGCGTCTGCGTCCGTCGCCTGGATATCCATGGTCGTGAGGTAGGAGTCACCCGCGAGATATCTCGCCGCAGTACGCAAAGGGACGTAAATGATATCGTCCTGATTCGTAAAGCCCGAGCCGCCCTTTGAAACCGTTACGCCTATCACCGAAAAGACCGCTCCCTTAATCCGTATCTGTTGACCGATGACATCGCTTGCGGTCGCCGTATCTCCGAAAAGGTCGGTCATGGTGGTAGGGCCGATGACCGCCACTTTCGCGAGTGCCTGAGACTGGCTATCGCTGAAAAAGGTTCCCTCGTCGATAGCGACGTTCCGAATGGACGCAAAGGCGCTGTTCACCCCGTCGACGGTCGTATTCGTATTCGTTCCTTTTGCCGTTATCTGGTACCGACCGCTTATCTCTTGCGCCACGCGTGCGACTCCCGGTACGCCCGCAACCGCAACTGCATCCGCTTCGGTAATGGTCTTTGCCGCTCCGCGGCCGCTCGAGACGCCGAACCCTCCCGCGTTACGCTGCGCGCCCGGAGTCACTATCAAAAGATTCGAACCGAGCGACTGGATGCTCGACTGAATACTTGCTTGTGCGCCATTGCCGATGGCGACCATGGCAATGACCGAACCGATGCCGATGACGATGCCGAGCATCGTCAGACCGGAACGGACCTTGTTCGCTCCGAGGGCGGTGACGGTTTCCTGCATGAGATCTTGCGTGGTCATACCCCTTACCACTTTAGTACGCACGTTCTAATAATGACCTCGACATCGCGTACCGCAGTATCGAAAGGTGAGTAGTCTTTCACATTCATAAAGTGGTAAGGGGTCATACGGTAGATGGCTCTGGATTCGGAATACGCCGTGCGTGGTCGCCGGAATCGCTTTGGATCTTGCCGTCGCGGATACGGATGATTCGGCGCGCATGCTCCGCCACCTCCTGTTCGTGCGTGATGAGTATGATGGTGCGGCCGTGCTCGCGATTGAGCTTCTCGAACGTGGCGAGAACGATTTCGCTCGTGCGGGTATCGAGGTTTCCGGTCGGTTCGTCCGCAAGAATAAGTGCGGGGTCGTTCACGAGGGCGCGTGCGATAGCGACACGCTGTATCTGACCTCCCGAGAGCTGATTGCTTTTGTGTTCGAAACGGCTTTCGTCGAGTCCGGCCGCCGCAAGCGACGCTTTTGCGCGAGCTTCGCGTTCTTCCATAGGAATATTCGCATACGTGAGGGGAAGCATGACGTTCCGCAACACCGTGGTACGGGGAAGGAGATTGAACGACTGGAAAACGAAACCGATCTTGCGTCTGCGGATGTCGGCAAGCCGATCGCCCGAAAGCGTCGATGCGTCCTCGCCATCGAGGACATAGGTGCCCGAGGTCGGCGTATCGAGACAGCCCAAGATATGCATGAGCGTGGACTTTCCGGAGCCCGACGGACCCATGATGGCAACGAACTCGCCATCCTTGATGGTGAAGCTCACGCCATCGAGCGCATGCGTGACCGTGTCGCCACCGGTGTGATAGGTCTTTCGAATGTCGTTGACTTCAATCATCGTTATTAGCCTCCCGCTCGTCCGGCAAATCCCGCGTTTCCGCCGCCGGTAGTGGTGCGCGCGGCTCCCCCGGTACCGGTCGTTCCCGTTCGCGCTCCCGGCGCCGCACCAAAGAGACTGAAGATGCTCTTTGCTTGCGTCGTCGTTTTCCCGGTCGCGTTCAGCGAAGAACTTACGACGAATTCTCCCGGATTCAGTCCGCTCACGACTTCGGTCATGGTATCGCTCACGATACCGGTCTGAACGGTTACGCGACGCGTGGTGACGGTCGCGGCGTCGACGGTAAGTCCGGTACCGCCGCGCGTCGCCCCCGCCGCACCGGTGCGCGGCGTGCTTGTCGCGAAGCGCTGTGTGGAGGTACCCGTACCGCCCGTTTGCGGAGCGCCTGCCGTGAAGCTCGCGACTTCCACATAGGACTCGGTTCCTTGGGTCTTTATGGCCGAAGAGGGAACGACGAGTGCCGCTTCGCTCGAGGCGATCACTATTGCCGCATTAACCGTCATGCCGGGAAGGATACGCGTGTCTTTCGAATCGAATCCTATCTTCACGGTATAGGAAACCACGCCCGAGCTTACGGCACCGAGCGCGTCCACTTCGGCCACGGTGCCGTCGAGCGTCAGCCCGTCGATGGAATCGAAGGTGAGCGTTGCCTTCTGTCCGGACTTCACCTTCGCGACGTCGACTTCGTTCAGCGAAAGCGTTGCGAACTGCTGCTTGGTTATAAGTACGGCAACGGTCGTGCCCGAACCTGCCTGATCGAACCGTTGTAGCGGTACGCTTGCGATGGTTCCCGCGAACGGCGCACGAACCACGTAATTGGCGAGAGCATCTTTCGCATCCTGATACGAGTTCTGAGCCTTCTGATAGGAAAGCTGCGCCGCTTCCGCAGAAAGCGAAACGCTGCCGCTGCCGGATGTTTGAATTGCGGACGCAAGATCGTTCTTCGCGGTAAGCGATGCGTTAACGTCGGCGTTCATCGTGGTTACGTAGGAGAGCGATGTCGAGATATGCGAGGTAAGGATGGAAGGAGCCGCGGGGTCGTTCAGGGCGAATGCGTGAACGGCATTGAGATAATCATTGAGATCCTTCGCGGCTTGCGCGGCCGATTGCGCGGCTCGATTGGTTCTCTCCGCAAGCGCTGCGACGGTCGTCGGGTCGCTACCCCGATTCACCGAATTGTATGCCGTCACCGCCGCGCGATACGCGCTATCGGCCGCGTCATACGAAGCGATGAGCCTGTCGCGGTACGACGTAAGACCTGGATTGTCATTGTAATGCTTTGCATACGCGTATACGTTCTTGACCGCATACGAGCCCGAAACCTCGCTGCCTTGCATGATGGTGTTGATTCCCGCGAGCACGGTCCCGATATCGCTGTAAACGGTAGCGCTCGACGAGAAGACGGCGTCGCTCGATTTTTGCACGGTGTTCGTATTGGTTGTCTGCGATTGCTGATAGCTGATGCGGGCGCTTTCGAGATTCGTCGCAGCGTCCCGCAGCGATTTCTGCGCATCCGTGCTGTCGATGGTCGCAACGATCTGCCCGACTCCCACCTGTTGCCCGGCTTTCACCGGTACCGAGGTGAGCGCCCCGCTCGCTTTCGGTGAGAGATTCAACTGGTGCTCAGAAGCGATTTGCCCGCTTGCCGTAACCGTCTCTTCGATAGGAGCGTTCCTCACGACGGCGAGCACGTACTGCGTGGTGGTAACGCTCTTGGCGTAGGCCGTATAGCCCCAATAGGAAAGCCCGGCAAGAACGAGCAGCAGCAGGACAGCCTGTATCTTGTGCCGCTTCGCGTAGCCGCCGAGACCTCCGAAGAAGGAGCCTATCCGCCCAAGGAGTCGTGAAATCATGGAAAAGCGAGACATTAGTGAGTTATATATCCATAGTACGTCCACCGCCTCTCTTTTATTACATTCCTTAACCAGAACCTAATGCAGGACGCGTTAGTTATAAGGGGTATGAAGCACTCACAATTCTGGAAAACCGTCGCCGCTATAGGTCTGCCGCTCGGAGTCATCGCCACCATTATCCTCGCCATCTCCTATATCAATGACCAGCAGAACATTCGCCTTGCGGCGAACGAGCCCCAGGAATACGTAGCGCGCGACGCCGTCCTTCGCGTTATCGCGAGCGGCGCGCTCCCGACCGGCTACAGTGCCGCGATACCTATAGAAAGCGACCCTGCCGCATACCTCGTCTTTTTTGACGCGACGGGTACGGCGGTTGCGGGAACGGGGCTGTTGCATAACGCACCTCCCGTGCTTCCTCCCGGCGTGCTCGCTGCCGCAAAGAAGAACGGCATCAATCGCATTACCTGGCAGCCCGAGAAGGGAGTTCGCCAGGCACTCGTGATTCTTCCGGCCGGAGAAGGCTTCGTCATGAGCGGTCGTTCCCTCACGTACGCGGAAGAACAGGAAAAAGCTCTCATGCAGCGAGCGCTCATGGGCTGGCTCGGTACGATGGTCGCCGTTATCATCGTCTCGATAATCTCCGCGTGGCTTTTGCGTCGTAAAGCAAACTAGATGTATAAGGGCTTGCCGCAAGCACCCTACGGGAGTAGGGTGCTTCTGGACAATGGTGTCCAGGGTCTACGGACCCAATTCCTACGGGAACGAAGAGCTACGGCTCTGGAAAGGACTACGATGAATAGCAACGATCTCTTTCATATCGTTGGACCACTTGAACAAGCGTTCTTCGCCGTGATGGCGCGGTCTAAAGATGCACCTGCCTCGGAACTCCTTACGACGATGTTCGAGGAATGCGAGGCTGGGTTTGATGCGAGCGCCGAGGACAAGCGCGAAGTGAACTTCCTGAAGGCCGACATAGCGCTCTATCTTCTCGACAATATGCCGCTTTCAGAAATAACTCCGGGCCCGCTCGATATGCAATGCATTCCCAAAACCATGGCCTTGTTGTGGGGAAGTCTGATAGAGGGAGTCATAGCGGCCTATGCCCATCCTGACCGCGAACGAATCTACTTGTCGTTCGTGGGAAAGGGGGCGGCACTACCGTTCGCGCAGAAAGAAGTCAGTGCTATTTCCGCAGAGATACGGAGACGCCTTGAACGTCTACTCCCCACTGCAGCCTCCGATGTGTGCGCGAAAATACTTTCGCACGCGACTATTCCCGGCGGGTATGACGACGTCCTGCGCATCGCCGCCCGCTCTTTCGCGCACTTCGGCTCCTTGGAGGTTCTGAAAGCTGCTGCTCATGCGGTATGCGACACCAAGATGTTCTCTTCCAAACTTCTGGCCGAGGCCGGTCCGTACATAGAGAGCGATGCGAAAGCAACGCTTTATGCACTCAAGACCATGCATGCGCTGCAGGAATATCTCGCGGAGCGTGTCGTGCACGGTCCCGGAGGTTCGGCGTTTGCTAAGGAAACGGAACTCTCTCTCGATCATGACCGAGTTATCTGCATCACCTGCCACATCGATTCAGGGAAAGCGATGACCGAAGGGCAAATCGCCACTGATAATGACTGGTTGAATTCCGTCCGAATAAAAATCGATTATTTCAGGCATGAGAAATGGACGGGTGGAGGAATGTTCCCCTCAATTCATTTGCAGGCGAGGAGTAACGCCGGTGAGTGTCTTGCCGAACTGAAGTTCTAAAGTTACGAGGCCGGTCCGCTTGCGGACCGGCCTCAACCTTTACGTGCTAGCATTTCGTTAATGGACGTTCTCGAATGGTCACGCCTGCAATTCGGCACTACAGCCGGATTCCATATTCTCTGGCCCCTCATGTCGATAGGGTTATCGCTCTTCATGGTCGTGATGGAAGCCATGTGGCTCAAGACCAAGGAAGACAAATACTATCGGCAGCTGCGCTTTTGGACGAAGGTATTCATCCTTACGTTCGCGATAGGTACCGCGACGGGCTTTCCGCTTGAATTCGAGTTCGG
>JAQBRK010000020.1 GCA_028286505.1 Parcubacteria group bacterium | reverse complement strand
TTTCTTCACTACCCAACTAGGAGGAGATAAGGTGGACGTTACGAACATCACACCTTCGGGTGCCGAGCCGCACGACTTTGAGCCAACCACTCAGGACATTGCAAAGATAGAAGGCGGCAATCTTCTTATTCTTAACGGAAGCGTCGAGGCATGGGGTCAAAAGGTGACCGATCTTCTTAAAGGCTCGACGGTTCAAGTGGTAACTGCCGGTCAGGGACTGCTTACGAGGTCTCTTACCGAAAATGGAGAAACGATGTCCGACCCGCACGTATGGCTCGATCCCGTGCTCGCAAAGCAAGAAGCCCATGCAATCGAGCAAGGCCTAGCGGCGGCTGACCCCGCGAATGCGGATTACTATGCACAGAACGAGCGGATACTGGATCAGAAGCTGGATAAGATAGACGCTGACTATCAGGCAGGCCTCAAGACATGCGTACGCAAAAATATCATCACTTCGCATGCCGCGTTCGCGTACCTGGCAGAGCGCTACGGCCTTAACCAAGTAGCAATCGACGGCCTCTCGCCGGATGCAGAACCGTCTGCAAAGCAGCTTGCTGACGTTGCTACCTTCGCCAAATCACACGGGGTGACCTATATTTTCTTCGAGAGTCTCGTTAGTCCGAAGCTCTCCCAGACGATAGCTACCGAGGTGGGTGCGAAGACTCTCGTACTTGACCCGCTTGAAGGGATCAGCGATGCCGACCAGGCTGCTGGCAAGAACTTCCTGACGGTAATGGAAGATAATCTGAAGAATCTCCAAACAGCTCTCCAATGCACGACCTAACGAAAGAACCACTCCTTCGTCTTCTCGACACTTCATTCTCGTATGGAAGCGGGAGTGAGGTTATTCATGGCGTTAGTCTCACGGTTCATAAAGGAGACTATCTCGGACTCATTGGGCCGAACGGTGGCGGTAAGACAACGCTTCTCAAGATAGCTCTCGGTTTGCTTATACCTACCTCAGGAAAGGTCGAGTGGTTCGGGAAAGATATACAGAAGTTCAAGGAGTGGTATCGCATCGGATATGTTTCCCAGAAGGCAACCGAGTTCGACTCACTTTTCCCTGCAACGGTAGAGGAGGTCGTTCGTATGGGTCGTTATGCCCGTAGAGGATTCTTCAATCGCATAACCGATATAGATCGTCAGAAAGCAACAGAAGCATTGCAAGAAGTACATATGCTCGAATATCGTGACCGTCGTATCAGCGACCTATCAGGAGGCCAGAAACAGCGGGTATTCATCGCACGAGCGCTTGCATCCGAACCGGAGATACTCATGCTCGATGAACCGACGACCGGCGTTGACCAGGAGACACAGACGCAGTTCTATGAACTGCTGAAGGAATTGAATGAGCGTCAGAATCTAACGTTAGTTCTCGTTTCTCACGACTTGGAACGTATAGCCAAGCAAGCAACCCATGTCGCGATAATCGAGAAGACGTTGCGGTATTACGAAAATCCTCTCGAAGCGATAGAGAAGGAGCAGCATATAGATCACCACAACTAATATGCTGCTCTCCATCTTCCAGTACAGTTTCTTGATCAGGGCCTTTGAGGCGGGAGTCGTGATTGCTCTTATAGCTCCGCTCATTGGTATCTTTTTGGTTCTGCGACGCTATTCGCTCATTGCCGATACGCTTGCACATGTCTCGCTCGCAGGTGTCGCTCTTGGCCTGCTACTAAACATCAATCCGCTCTTTACCGCCTTCGGCGTCTCGACGGTTGCGTCGGTTCTCATCGAACGACTCCGACTTTCTAAGAGGGTGTATAGCGACGCGGCTCTTTCGGTATTCCTCTCGGGCAGTCTTGCTGTTGCACTGACCCTGTTGAGCATTGCGCATGGCTTTAGCGTGAATCTATTCAACTATCTCTTTGGCAGTATCGTTACCGTGAGTCAGACCGATCTGTATATCATCAGTGGCATAGGCTGTGTCGTGCTCGTGGGCGTATACGTCGCTTACAAAGAGCTGCTGTATGTGAGTTTCGATGAAGAGGC
Organism: Parcubacteria group bacterium; assembly: GCA_028286505.1. Taxonomy (GTDB): domain Bacteria; phylum Patescibacteriota; class Minisyncoccia; order Phycocordibacterales; family Phycocordibacteraceae; genus C7867-001. The sequence goes on along the minus strand of JAQBRK010000020.1, from coordinate 18,487 downwards.
TGCTCAAGTAGCAGGAATTCCAACTCGATTCATCAATGTGCTTCTCATCATGTTGGCTGGGCTCACGGTCTCTATCTCGATTCCTATCGTAGGCGCTCTCCTTATCGCCGCATTGATTGTCATACCCGTACTTACCGCGCTCCAATTCAAGAAGAGCTTCAAGAAAACCATCCTCATTGCAGAAGCCCTCTCGGTCTTCTCGGTAGTCGCTGGTATCTTTAGCTCCTTTTACCTTAACCTTTCGGCTGGAGGTACTATCGTACTCATTCTTGTCGCATTTTTCGTGGCATCCCTTCTTAAGCGGGCCTAGGCAACGGCCTTAATGCGTATGACCGGTGACGGAAGATTTCTTTGACAGCATCAAGGTCGCAACGGCCGTCGTGAGCGGCACGGCAAGGATAAGACCGATGGAACCGATGAGGATGCGGATGATCTCGGACGCGAATATTTCGCTGTTAAGCAGGTACGCGACCGTCGTCGTAGCTCCCGACAGCAGGAGGAGCAGCGGAAGCGCGGTACCCACATACGCTATGGCAAGCGTGTTGATGAGCGCGCCGATGTGCTCGCGTCCGATGCGCATGCCTCGTTCGAATATTTTCTTGCGCGTGTAATGTTCGCCCGCGTGATAGAGCTCTTCAACGGCGATAGCCTGGCCAATGGCTATGTCGTACAGGACGCCCAGGAGACCGATCATAATTCCGCCGAAGAGCAGCCCGACCATGTCGATGCGGCCGTTCGTATTGAAATTCAGATACACGTTTTCTTCGGTCGCAAATCCGGAAAGATGCGAGGCATGTATGACGAAGTACGCGGCAAGCCCCGTAATGATCACGGTACCTATCATGGAGAGTACCGCCGCGGTCGTCGTTCGATTGAATCCGTGAGTAATGTACGAGCCTACGATGATAATGAGCGACGCGACTCCTATTGAAATAAGTACGGGTGAGTATCCGGCGTGAATTCCGGGAAGCAGAACGAAAAAGATAAGGACGAACGAGCCTGCAAGACTCGCAAGCGCACGAAGTCCTTGGAATCCACCTATCAAGAGCGCGAGGAAAAGAAACACAATGAACAAAATACCCAGCACGGGAAGGCGGTACGGGTCCGCCACCGACCACGTGTCGGTCGAAAATCCTCCGGTGATATGCCGTACATACACTATTTCTCCCGCAGTCACCTGGGTGTAATCGTTTTCGAACGAAACGCTTTTTCCTTTATCGACTCCTTCGAGTACCTCGACGGTAATGTCCTGTGTTTTGCCCGTTATGTTCGTTCCGGGAAGGGATTGCGGCCGCGAAGCGGAGGCCTCTACCACTTTCGCTTTCTCCAAATAATCTTGCTCAACGGAAGCGCTGTCCGCAAAAGCCGCAAGCGGGAACGCGACGGAAAGCAGGCACAGCAGTACAAGGAAGCCTCGTTTCATTGCGGCAGTATACCCCTATCATTCGTAGTGCACGGGTGAAGACATTCGCGGTGCTATCATATCTATAAAATATGGCGCGTGGAGTGATATTCGAATGGGAGGGACATGAGTACGCCTTCGAAGAAAAAGGTGCCGATTGGTATTGGGCACTTGGCATCATCGCAACCGCCGCGGTCATCGCCTGCATTCTCTTCAACAACCTCATTTTGGCGCTTGTCGTCGCGACCGGCTCCGGCGCACTCGCCCTTCAAGCGGCGAAGCGACCACGCGAGCATTACTTCGCGATAACCGACCGCGGTGTCGTTATCGACCAGAACCTGTATCTCTACGAGTCGATGCTCTCCTTTGCCGTACTCGAATACGCGGACGAGACCATGCCTCCTTCCCTTTCCATTAAGACCCGGAATTTCCTCTCGCCACACCTCTTGATCCCCATCGTGAATCACGACCCCGTTCGTATTTATGAATTCTTTCTTGCACAGGTGCCCGAAGGAAAGCATCATGAGTCGGTATTCGATCACTTGATCGAGCTTCTGCGGCTTTAGCTTGCGAATAGGCCCTTAGAACGGTACAGTCAAAAACGTCCGCTCCCGTCGTTCAATGGATAGGACGCATCCTTGCGGAGGATGCGATGTAGGTTCGATTCCTACCGGGAGCACCAAATGAAAAACGCCTCAACTGAGGCGTTTTTCATTTGGTGCTCCCGAGTGCGTCTGGGAGACGCACGTGTAGGAATCGAAAGCCGGAAGCGCGGCGGCGCTGAGGCGGGGTCGACCGAAATCCCAGCAGGGATTTATGGGTGACCGATGTGTGAAGCGCAGCGAAACTTCCTACCGTTTGGAAGCAACGCGTTCCTACCGCATTTGCTATCGTATGAATAAGCTCCCGTCGTTCAATGGATAGGATAGCCCCCTCCGAAGGGGCCGATGCAGGTTCGACTCCTGCCAGGAGCACAATAAGAAAACCGCCCTTTCGGGCGGCTTTTCTTACTTCCCTTCTGCTCGTTTGATGGCGAGCGCGAGACGGGACTTCTTACGGGATGCCGTGTTCTTCTTGATAACGCCGCGCTTTGCTGCCTTATCGATCGCCTTGTAAGCGGCAGAGAGCGAATTCGCGGCTTCCTTCGTGTCGGTCGCGATAAGCTTCTTTACCGTTTTAACGGTGTCAGTAAGAACGCGCTTGCGGCGCACGTTGTATACGTGCTTCTTGAGGCTCGCGCGGTGAGCTTTCTTCGCATTTCGGGTGATGGCCATTGTGTCGGCATAGTACGCGAGGAGCGGGGATTCCGCAAGATAGGCCACCGTTTAGGCCCTCAAGTGGTACGATAGTCCATATATGATTCGTCAGGTGAAAGGCGTCGTTCTGTCGACTGACCCCTTCGGAGCGGTAATCGAAGTGGCCGGTTTCGGGATTTATGTGAATATGTCGGCTCCCGAGAATCTGTCTGTCGATGCCGTTGCGTCGCTTCATACCTACCTTGCGGTGAAGCAGGACGGGCTCGAACTCTACGGTTTTGCCGTTCCCGAAGATCTTCGCTTCTTCGAGCTTCTGCTACGCGTGCCGGGAGTGGGGCCGAAGACGGCGCTCGCCATTCTTCGTAAGGCTCCCCGCGAATCGCTTATCGGCGCCATAGGAAAACGCGATCTTGATTACCTGACGCGGGTAGCGGGCATGGGGAAAAAGGCGGCCGAGAAACTGTTGGTCGAGCTTTCGGAGAAAGTCGCAGGTAGCGGTGTGCATGACGATGGTGATGCAGAAGTATTCGATACCCTCGTTGCGCTTGGCTACACCGAGCGCGAGGCACGTGCTTCCGTATCGAAGATTCCGAAAAGCATCATCGGAAAGGACGATCGCCTCAAGGCCGCTCTTTCGGGCGCGACGAGCTGACCATGAATTCTCTCAAGCACGCAGCCGAATCCCTTCTCCCCCGCTCCCTTTATCGAGCTATTCTTGCTCCCTACCATTTCGTTTGGACCCTAGGCATGGCACTTGCTTGCGGCTTTCCCGCAAAGAAGCTCACCGTTATCGGCGTGACCGGCACCAAGGGAAAATCCTCCGTAACCGAAATGATAGCGGCAGTCCTTACCGAGGCCGGCCACACCGTAGCCGTTTCAAGCACGATTCATTTCACCATCGGCACGGAATCCCGCCCGAACAAATTCAAGATGACACTGCCCGGGCGAGGGTTCATTCAAAAGTTTTTAGCCGAAGCCGTTTCGAAGGGAGCAACTCATGCGGTCATCGAGATAACGAGCGAAGCTGCGCTTCAGTATCGCCACCTGTTCCTTTCGCTCGATGCGGTCGTGTTCACCAATCTTGAAAAGGAGCACCTGGAGTCCCACGGTGGTATCGAAAACTATTTCCAAGCGAAGCTTCGTATCGGGAAAGCGCTGGTGCGCTCACGCAAGCGGCCGCGCGCCATCATCGCGAATATCGATAGTCCGTATGGAAAACGCTTCCAGTCGCTTCCCGTTGAAGTGCGTCTTCCGTTCGCGCTCGCGGACGCGCAGAACCTCGTGCTTACCGACGCGGGAATTACTTTTATGTACGGAGGCATGGAGTTTGCCCTTCCCCACCCGGGTGCCTTTAGCGCTCGCAACGCTCTCGCGGCTATACGGACGGCGGAATTTGCGGGCGTGCCGCTTCCCACCGTGGCGACCGCGCTCAAGCACCTCACCCTCATACCGGGACGGGCAGAACGTATTGAAGCAGGTCAGGACTTCCTCGCCATCGTCGACTACGCTCACACCCCTGATTCGCTCGAGGCGCTCTATCAGGCCTATCCGGACCGCCGGAAGATATGCGTACTCGGAAATACGGGAGGGGGGCGCGATACCTGGAAGCGCCCCGAGATGGGTCGCATCGCGGATTCGTACTGCGCCGAAGTCATTCTGACGGACGAGGACCCGTACGATGAAAACCCTCAAACGATTGTCGACGCTATGGCGTCCGGGATGAAGCGGGCTCCAAAACTTATAATGGACCGTCGCGAAGCTATCTCAGCTGCGCTCCAACTCGCGCAGCCCGGTGACGCCGTTCTCGTAACCGGCAAAGGAACCGACCCGTACATTATGCGAGCGGGCGGTACTAAAGAGCCCTGGAGCGACGCACGCGTCGTGGCGGAAGAATTGCAGAAGCTCGCGGGCTAGCTGCTAGAATCAGGATATGAAAGCAGACGGACTCTTCGTAATAATGGCGCTCGTGTTCATCTTCGTGGCGTGGGTGGTAACGGGAGGTCCGAACCACCCCATAGCTCACGAAGGTCCCTTCATTACCCCCGTGACCCGTTCAGGCGAAGAACAACAAGGCTACCGCTACCTGGTTCCCGCAAATCCTATCGACCCCGGTGCTTATCCCAAACAGGTGACGGGCGCCAGCGATTCCGGCACTTCCAAACCTGATCCCTATCAGCGCACGGGAAGTTCGATAAGCGCGCCGGTAGCGGCAACATCCACGAACCCTGACCCCTATCAACGAACAGGGACGGAGTAGGAAGAGTGCTAGAAAAGAAGGTCCGTAAATGCTAGGTTGAGAAAGTTAGCTCGTTAGCCACTACAAATTACTTGCTCCCGTAGCTCAGCTGGTAGAGCAGCTCCCTTTTAAGGAGACGGTCGATGGTTCGAGCCCATCCGGGAGCACAAGCGCGAGAAAGCCTGATCTGCATCAGGCTTTCCGCTTGTGCTAGCCGGAGCGATGTTTTCGTCTTCGAAAACCGCGAGGCGGGGTCGAGAGCACTTAGCAGAATGTGAGCGAGCGAAGCATTCTGGTTAGTGACTCGTGACCACAAGGTGCTCCCGAGCAGGTGTGGGAATGAAAAGGTATCCCATACCTTTTCATCGTGATGGGCTCGAAGATGTTGTGAGCATTTTCCAGAGGAAAACCCACAACGTGTAGGCCTAGATTTTAAAAGAGCGAAGCGACTATTAAAATCCAACTGGCGTTTCGAAGAAAGCGCCCAGGCGCCTGTAAGGCGCGAGAATGTAATCATGTCCCATCCGGTCGGGAGCGTAATCGTGTTCCATCCGTATTTGTTACTATACGTTCATGAAAACCTACTTCATCAGCGGTGTGAACGGCGTCGGAAAATCCACACTTATGCCGCACCTGCGGGAGATTCTACCCGAAGAAAAATACTCCATAGTCGACTTCGATTCACGCGGGGTACCTGATGATGCCGATCACGCGTGACGTATGAGCGAGGCGGCGCACTGGCTCGAAGAAGGACGAGATAGGAAAGGAACTCATCGTCTGCGGCTTCGTAAAAACTGCGGATTTCGTTGATCCAACTGCCGTAAAAATTATTGTTTTGGATGCAGATCCGGAAACGGTTCGGGCCCGCTTAGTTGGCCGCTATACGAAAGACGGTCACTTCGACGAGAACCGGAAAGTCATCGGCAAGCCCGTTCAAGAATTTATAGAAGGCAATGTCTGGTATGCAAAGAAGATGCGGGAAGAATCCTTAGAAGAGGGTCTTACGGTTATCGACACTTCTTCCCTCTCTCCTGAAGAAGTTGCCGGACAAGTCTCAACAAATATTCTTACTTGAGCGACAACGCAAACCTCTCGAGCGCCATCCCGAGCGGCAGATCCCCGCTCCGGGAGTCCGACAAAAGCTCTATGAGCGAAACGGAAAGTTCGCGCGATTGCTCCTCGCTCCATCCCCTTCCCCCTTTTTGCATAAGGTCACGCGCTTTCCAGTGCAGCAGGCCGTGCAGCATTTCGGGTACATCGCCAGAACGCTGTGCCTTTTGTAATTCTTTCCAGAGGCCCGCTCCGTCTCGTGCGGCGAGCGCATTCACGAGACCGCTATTAAATCCGCGTGACGGTTTCTTTTCGGTCAGATCAATTTTAAAAATCTTTTCTGCCGCTCCCTCAAGTTTCTTCATACGTGCCGCAAGCAACTTCGGCGCGACTATGGCGATGGGGTTCTGCGACAACTGAAGTTGTGGAAGCGCGTCGAGCACTGCTTCGCCAGCTTCCGTAAGCGCGAAGGGGTCATCAAGCAGAACGAGCATCTTCGAAAAGAAAAGCCCCTGCGATTGCATCACTTCTTCGAGCGAGCTCGTCGTTATGGCGTCGGCCGAAAGTCGCACGTAGGCCGCTTCGGGTTCTTTTGCGCGAGCGGCGGCTATCCACGCGAATGCCTTGAGCCTGGCCCGTTCGGCATCGCTGCCGTGGAAGAGATAGATCATTATGAAAAGTGTACTACAAACGGTAAGGCGCCTCCTGGAATGGGGGCGCCTCGATCGCTAGTTCGCAGCGGAAGCTACAAGAAAAACCGGACGGCGAAAATGACGGCTGCCCAGAGGCCGATGTTGGCCGTCAAGATGAGGACTCGGTCCCAGGCCACTTGAAGATGAGGCGAGGACTGAGACGCGTGTTGAATGTAGCGATCAAACATTAGTTCCTCCCTGCCGCATGTGAATCCCGCGGCCTGAGGAAAGCATACGCCTACCCTACTCAAGCGCAAAGGGGACAGCGTCGCCCCAATTTTGGCCTGATTTCATCTCGGCGATGATGGGCACGCCTTCCGTTTCGCTTGCGGCGAGCACGCTTTCCATAAGATGTTTAATTTTGCTGCACAATTCCTTTAATTTCTCTTCTTTGATTTCATACACGAGTTCGTCATGTACCTGGAGCAAGAGGTGCACATCAGTATGCAAATCTTCCGCGGTCAACATTTCGTCGATATGCACCATCGCGAGTTTGATGAGGTCTGCCTGCGTCCCCTGTATCGGCGCATTGATGGCCATGCGTTCCGCTTGAGCGCGCACATACGGCAGCGGCGACTTCATTTCGGGGAATTGACGACGGCGACCGAAGAGCGTTTCGGTGAATCCGTTCTTGCGCGCATAGCCGCGTGTGGATTCAAGATACTTGGCGAGCGTAGCGAAGGTCGTAAAGTAATCCTCGTAGAACTGGTGCGCTTCTCCTACGGACGTGCCGAGCTGCGCCTTAAGCGCATTCACGCCCATGCCGTAGAGAATGCCGAAGTTGATGATTTTCGCGCGACGACGCATTTCAGGATCAACTGCTTCGGGTGCGACCCCGAACACGGCAGCGGCAACTTCCCTATGCACGTCGCGTCCGCTCTTGAATATCTCAATAAGCTTTTCGTCCTTCGAAAGGATAGCCGCCAGACGCAGTTCTATCTGGGAATAGTCGAGACCAAGGAGTACGTGACCGGGTGAAGCCCTGAACGCACCGCGTATCGCCCTGCCGCGTTCGGTTCGAATCGGAATGTTCTGAAGTCCCGGCTTCTCGCTCGCCATGCGTCCCGTAACAGCGCCGTACTGGAGGAATTGCGCGTGCAGTCTGCTCTTTTCATCAAGGAGCGGCGGAATACTATCGATATACGTACCGAGAAGTTTCGCAAGGCCGCGGTACTCGAGGATGTCTTCGATAATGGGATGCAGTTCACGCAGTTTCTCGAGCTCTGATTCTTTTGTAGAACGCTGACCGGTGGCTGTTTTCTTTTGAGACTTCGCTCCGGGCGTTTTGAGTTCAAGTTCATCAAAAAGAATTTCTCCAAGCTGTTTCGGCGAAGCGATATTGAATTCCCTCCCCGCCGCTTTATAAATGCGCTGCTCGATTATCTCGAGGTCGCCGCGGTATTCCTTCGCGAGCTTCGACAGTACGTTCGTATCAATGAGAATACCGTGCGCTTTCATCTCATCGATGATTTTGATGAGGGGTCGCTCCATCTCGTCGAACACTGTCTGCAGGCGTCCCGTTTCCGTGAGGGAGCGTGCAAGCTCGTCATACGCTTCATCGAACGTTTGCTTTCCCGCATAGCCGAGCACGTCTTCGACGTTCGGATTCGTATATTCCGAGCAAAGAAGCCAGAGCATCACCTTCGCTTCTTCGAGGCGCTCATGCGGAATCGATGCTTCCGAAATTTCGGTGACACTCTCCAGGTCACCGTCTTCTTCCCCGCCGGCAGCAAGCAGCGACTGCGCTCGCCCGCGGAGCGAGCGGAAGCCAAGCTTGTCGAAGAGCTCAAGGATACGAGGCAGTTTCACTTCTTCCGTCCATTCTTCTTTCGGAATCTTGAACGCCACCGGTGCGTCGTCGCGTATGGTCGCGAGCATTTTCGAGAAGAGCGCGTCTTCTTCATGCTCCTTTAGGAGCCCGATGATACGAGGCTTGATGCCTTTATCGAGCAGAGCCTGCTCGTCTTTCTTCAATATTTTATAGAGGTTCTCGATGGTACCGAAATTCTGAATCAAGTCGGTGGCCGTTTTCTCGCCGATACCCGGAACGCCCTTGATATTGTCGGAAGGGTCACCACGAAGACCCTTATAGTCGGAAATCATTTCCGGTGCGAATCCATAACGATCGATAACCGCCTGCTCATCGTAGAGAATAGTGTCGTTGAGTCCTTTCTTGAGCGTGTACACCTGCACTTTCTTGCCGTCGATGAGCTGCATCGTATCCATATCGCCCGAAGCGATGATTATCTCGATGTTCGGGTCCTTCTCGAGCATTTTTACAATGGTCCCCAGCACGTCATCCGCTTCGAATCCGGCGCGCTCGTATATCGGTACCGAAAAAGCAGCGAACACGTCGCGTGAAGTAGTGAGCTGCGCGATGAGCGCGTCGTCGCTCTTGGTGCGCGTGCCTTTATATTCCGCATACGCTTCGTGACGCACGGTGGGGCCTGCAAGGTCATACGCCGCGGCGATGTAATCGGGCTTCAGGTCGCCGAAAATGCGCAGCAGCATGGACGCGAGTCCATAGAGCGCGCCGGTAGGAGCACCGTCGGGCCCCGTAAAGTCGGGGAGCGCGTGGTAGGCGCGATGAATGATCGCGTGCGAGTCGAGTATGACGAGGCGCTTCTTGTCGGATTTCTTAGCCATGAGTTTGAAAAGATGTTTGAGTCATCGTGCGCGAACCATCGAGCTCGGGAACGAGCGTTATTGAAATGTGAGCGCGCGGCAGTGCGTCCGCAACACGCTCCGGCCACTCAAGAAGAATAAGGTTCGAGCCGTCTGAAAGTAGCTCGTCGAAGCCGAGTGCCTTTAAATCTCTCCCAGCCGTAAGCCGGTACGCATCGATATGAACTAATTTTTTGAATACTGCGGATTCAGGCAGGTCATATATCTTTTCGAGCACGAACGTCGGGCTCGTTATCGTTTCGATTATGCCGAGTTCCTTCGCCACGAGCTGGGTAAAGGTGGTCTTCCCCGCCCCGAGTTCTCCCGAGAGCGTCACAAGAGTGGCGCGCTCGCCGGGAGCAAGCGTTACAACGAGAAGCTTCGCTTCCGCGCCGAGTTCTTCGATATTCTCGATTCTTTTTTCCACGAGGCAATTGTACCGCGGTACAAAAAAAGCGCCCGAACCGGTTAGGGTTCGGGACGCTTGAGTCTTGAGTTTGTTCGCGAGTCGCTAGCAGGTGCGGATCGGTCCGGTATAACCGATAGGATTGCACCCACGGGCGTAGTTACGGTCGCCGGGACGGGTGTAGTTGTCGTAGTACCCGTTGCGACCGTTCGCGATACGGCTCGCAATCCCGTCGCCGAGGATGAGCCCTAATCCTCCCCAGTCTTGATTGGTTTGGATCTGGGTCTGCGCCTTGGCGGCGGCTTGGAGCAGACGGATTTGGTTTTCCGTTTTTTCGTTGTCGAGGGCCGTTTGGGCCTGAACGAGCTCGCGAAGCGAGGGTTCGTTCCGCTGCGCGACCTGCGGAGCCAACGGGCGGGAAGCGAAATTCCGAACGTCGAATTCGCGCGCCTCCTCTTTCGAGTACATCCGCACGCCGGATGCATTCCTTTCGACGAATGCGCAGGTGTCATGGTAGTCGTCGGACGGCCAGCACTCGAACAGTTCGGCTCCGACTTCTGCCCGCCACTTCACAGAAAGCGGCACATGGGCCCTTGAGGGAGCCGCCGCTTCCACGACCGGTTGCTGAACCGGCGCAGGCGGACGGATGTCCGGCCGCGCCGCCAGGTAGTTGCCGTCAGGCAGCCGCGTCAGGACGATGTAGTAGCGTCCGCCTTCGCCGCAGCTATAGTGCCGCGACATGTCGGCGGTGCTGAAGTCCGTCTGACAGGCGACCTTGTCAGCGTCGCTGATCTTGATGGTCTGCGCGAGGACGGGAGTCGCCAAAGCGAAAAAAGGAACGACCAGGGAAGAAATGATGAGACGGCGCATGGCCTGTCCTCTCTCTGTTTGAGGGTTTACTCCAATCTATAGTATACCGCACATTTACACATTTTGTCAAGTATACGAAAGGTAGGGTTTATGCGGTGGTATGATGACGCTAATGCCACTTCCTTTCGATACCGACGCCGAGGACCAAAAGCTCGCGACCATTCGCGAGCGCGAAGAAGAGGATGTTGCACGCATCCTTTCCGAGAAATACGGCTTCGGGTATACCGACCTCACGATGATCCCCATCAATATGGACGCGCTACGCCTGCTTCCTGAAGCGAAGGCTCGCGAAACCGAAGCAGTGGTTTTCGATAAGAACGGAAAACACCTTTCGCTCGCTATCGTAAACCCGAACAACCCGACACTCGTAAAACTCGTACAAGAGTTCGAGGACGATAACTACATCCTCGAGAAGTTCCTTATTTCGCACAAAAGCCTTGCGCGAGCGTATGACCGGTACAAGGACCTCTCGATGGCGTCCGAAAGCGAGGCGGGCGTGTTCACGCTGCCTAAGGCAGAGCTCGACGAACTCAAGACCAAACTCACGAGCATGCCGGCATTCACCGAGCACCTCGGTGCTCTCCTCGCCGACACGAAGCACGCGCAGACCTCAAAGCTCTTCGAAGAAATCCTCGCAGCTGCGTTCGCCATGAACGCCTCCGATATCCACGTCGAGCCGGAAGAGAACGACGTTCGCCTGCGACTTCGTCTCGATGGCCTTCTTATGGACGGCTTCACGCTAGACCAGCACACCTACGCCGGCCTTGCTTCGCGCATCAAACTCCTTTCGGGACTCAAATTGAACGTGAACAATCGTGCGCAAGACGGTCGCTTCTCGGTGAACATAGGCGGCAGCGAAGTAGAGATCCGCACTTCCCTCATCCCGGGCGGTTATGGCGAATCCATCGTGCTTCGCATCTTGAATCCCGAATCCATCCAGGTCTCATTCGACAGTCTCGGCATCCATCCGAAGCTTCTCGTGAAGCTCGAGGAAGAAATCAAGCGCCCGAACGGCATGCTTCTTACGACAGGACCAACGGGTTCCGGTAAGACCACCACGCTCTACACCTTCCTGCGTCATATTCATACGCCCGACATCAAGATAATCACCATCGAAGACCCTATCGAATATCACCTCCCGGGTATCGTACAGACCCAGATCGATACCAAGGAATACACGTTCGCTTCCGGTCTTCGTTCGATTCTTCGTCAGGACCCGGACATCATCATGGTGGGAGAAATTCGCGATAGCGAAGTCGCCGAGACCGCCGTACAAGCGGCTCTTACGGGACACTTCGTATTTTCTACGCTCCACACCAATAACGCCGCGGGTACCTTCCCGCGTCTCGTTGATCTCGGTGTAGACCCTAAGACGTTCGCTTCCGCCGTAACGGTCGCGATGGCGCAACGCCTGGTGCGCACTCTGAATCCCGAAAAGAAAAAGCAGGTACCGCTTGAAGGCGAGCAGCGCGTCATCGTTGAAAAAATCCTTTCGACCATTACGGATGTTTCGCTCCTCCCCTCCTCGCTTGATATGACCTGGGTGCCGGACGTAACCGAAGGAGATGAGACCGGATACAAAGGCCGCGTCGGTTTGTATGAGGCCATATTCATGGACGAAGAGCTCGGAGAGTTCCTACGCGATAACCCGAGCGAGGGTGATGTCGCGAAGCATGTGGAGCGCCAAGGCTACCTCACGATGGCCCAGGATGGAGTCATCAAGGCACTAAATGGAATCACCTCACTCGAAGAAGTGTTCCGTGTCGTCGACTTACCACGCGCTTAGAAATGCAAAATGCCACACATGAGTGGCATTTTGCATATAACTCCAAAGAGTGAGGCCTATTTATATGAGGGATTCTATTTCAAGACGGAGTTGGTCTAGTTTTTGCTTAGTCTCTGCTAGTCGCGCTTCGCCGACCTGAGGTAGTGCGGATTGAAGCATTCTCCATGCGACGCTTTTTTGCACTTCTCCGGGGTACCACTTAACTTCTAAACTTTTCAACCCAAGACTCTCAACAATATCTGCCGCAGTAGGCTGGTACGCGGGCACCTTTGTGAGATTTTTGAGGGTTTCTCCCACCTTCTTAAGATGATTTTCTGAGAGTGCGTCGCTGCGCTGTATGGCCTCAAGAGCCATTTCCTCTTTTCCGCCCGAGATTTTTAGTTTCGTTTCTCGTATCTGAGTATCAAGTTCGGAATCGCGAAAAGCGATCGCCTGCAGCACACCAGGAATCCCAGTGTATTTGCTTGTTGCAGTATTGACTCCAAGGCTTCGGAGTTTTTCTTCGAGTGCACCCTGCGGTTCTTCTCCAGGTGCTACGGACGGTAATTCGGCCTGTGCAGTGGACCATTCCTCCGCCAGCGTCTTAGTATGTTCTGCGACAGACAACCGCTTTCGAGAGTCGTCCGTACCTTCCGCTACCATGGCATCGGATGCAACCACAGCCTCATCGAGCGCGCGCTTCTGTTCAAATAATCCAGCCTCTGAGGTTTGTTTCTCCATCCTAAGGCTGTCTCGCATAAGGGCGAGTTGTTTTTTTACACCTTCCAGCTCCTCTATCTTCTGCACCGCGGAGGATTTTTCATGTTCGGCAGCAACCGTGCCTGGTCGTTCAATACTCATATATCTAGAGTTACTAATGCCCCTAAATGATAGCAATTGCTGGATACGACACCACACCCCTTAGGGGGTACGCAAAAACGCACGACATGGCGTGCGTTTTACTAATGCGTTTTCTCGATCCTGCGCAGTACCCTCCAGGCAGTCCTTTCGCAAGCAAAAGGTGGACGAAACGCCTGAGGTGCCGGTCAGCGCACCGCGTACAAGCGCGGTACCAATCGGTCCTTGGGGAGACGCCCGAAGCCGTCAAGCCTTGCCTAGAGGGTAGTGAGCACGATTTCGAATGACAAAAAGAAAAATACCTCCGTTTCTACTGAAGGTACTGCAGAGCCAACCCCTGCGTTCCCCTACAAGCGCACGCGTCTCTCGTAGTGGGATGTGATAGAATGCTAGCACAGTACAATTTTATGTCAAGTACCCCCAATGATGAGGCACTTCCGATAAAGGTCAGGGACCAGGTGCTCGATTCCGCACTACGCCCAACACTCTGGGACGATTACCAAGGCCAGGGACACGTGAAAGCGAATATTCAGGTGCTTTTGACCGCTGCAAAGATGCGCGGCTCTATGCCGGAACACATTTTGTTCTACGGTCCGCCGGGTGTCGGGAAAACTACTCTCGCGCATCTTGTCGCGCTCACTATCGACGCTCCACTGAAGGCGACTTCAGGCGTAGCGATAGAGCGCGCAGCCGATCTTGCGGCGATTCTCACCAATCTCGAGCCCGGCACCGTACTTTTCATAGATGAGATACATCAGCTTTCCACAAAAATAGAAGAGCTCCTTTACCCTGCTCTGGAATCAGGCTCGCTCGATATCGTTCTCGGCAAAGGTCCTTCCGCGCGCACGGTCGAGCTCTCGCTGCCTCCGTTCATGCTCGTCGGGGCGACTACCCGCATGGCGCAGCTCTCTTCCCCGCTGCGTTCCCGCTTCGGCGGCGGCGTGTACCAGCTCGATTTTTATAGCGATGAAGATTTGCGAGAGATTATTAAGCGCTCTGCGGTAAAGCTTGGCATTGTTGCGAGCGATGCGGTCATCGAGCAGATTGCGGCACGCAGTCGTGCAACGCCACGTGTTGCGAATGCCCTATTGAAGCGCGTCCGTGATTATGGCGAAGTGCACAATATGCCACTAACTCCCGAAGTATGCGACGCGGCATGCAAACTATTCGGCATTGACGTCTACGGACTCACCAAAGATGACCGTCGTTACCTCGAGACTCTTAAGACCGGATTCAAGGGTGGCCCGGCCGGTATCCGTGCACTCGCGAGCGCGATGCATGAAGACCCGGACACGATAGAGCACGTCTATGAACCGTATCTTCTGCGGCTTGGATTCATCGAACGCTCTTCCCGAGGTCGTATCCTCACAGAGGCTGGGAAGGGATATTTGGCCGGCTAACTGCAAAATTGACTTTTTAATAAAAGACTTTATTATACAAATACCGTCGTAAGGATGGTCATTCGTTAAATAGATTGCGAATGAACTCCAGAAAGTGGAGACTTTCATGTTCTTCAAGAAGCGTTATGGCGAGGCGGAATTACTCGCCTTACACCTAACACAACTCGCATTGAATGCGTTTGTGTCTGAGTTTTTCGAGAATCTTCCCGTCAGATTACTTGCCCTTGAGTCTCGAGAAGGCACTAACTCAATTGGCGAGACGTGTTTGATCCTTTCCGGGCTGTTTGGTTTCGGGAGCCGCGTCTTAAATTACAGTAGTGAAGCCACTCTCGGGTGGCTGACCGATCGCAAGCACATGGCTAATCCGAATACTAGCGGCGAGCAAGTTTCTTTTTTCCTCACTCTCCGAAAAACGGGTTCACGACATTCTGCAGACCGTGCACTCATCTGCGCTAGACGCGACGACGTCGAAAAGGAGTGGGAACTCCAAGTGCTCTACAACTGGGAGGGGTTTGCGCAAATGATTCGACATCATTCGAGCTGATCGAATCAGCAATCGCCGGGGGCCTAGTGCACCCGGCGATGTTATTTACATTTTGATATAGTAAACATATGTCAGGACACTCCAAATGGTCGCAGATAAAGAGGCAGAAAGGCGTCACGGACGCGGCTCGCTCTCGAATCTTTTCCCGTTTCGCTCGCCTCATTACCGTCGAGGCGAAGAAAGCCGGTGGCAATCTTTCTTCTCCTGCGCTTTCCTCCGCCATCGAACGCGCCAAAGCGGCGAACATGCCTAAAGACAATATCGAACGTGCCGTGCAGAAAGGAACCAGTAAGGACGCAGCGGCACTCGAGCAAACTATCTATGAATTCTATGGTCCCGGTGGCGTTGCCATCATCGCGGACGCGCTCACTGACAACCGGAATCGAACCACGGCGGAAATTAAGCATCTGCTTTCGAAGAACGGCTACGAGCTTGGCACTCCCGGAAGCGCGCTTTGGGCATTCACGAAGTCTCCTGCCGGCGTATTCACGCCGAACGAACCTTTGATGGAAGTTTCCGGTGACGACGAGACGAAACTTGGTGAACTCCTTACGCTTTTCGACGAGCACGAAGACGTCCAGCAAGTATTTACGAACGGACGCGGCTATGAATCCACGAGTGAGTAATGTATCGAAGACCCCGAGAATTCGGATGCAATACGCGGCGCGCGGACTGGAATTGCTTGGGAAGCAGTTCCAGGGAATCCAGCGAATGAAGCGTACACTAGTACGATGAATGCGACGCTTGGGACCCGCAACAATGTAGTGCGCCGAATTCTCGGGGTCGACCCGGGGTTCGATCGCTTGGGGCTAGCAGTGATCGAAGGAGACGCAAGCAAGCCTACCCATATCTGGAGTGACTGCGTGTCCCCTGCCAAAGGCGAAGCGGCTGACCGCCTCGCCGCAGTGTCGAAAGCCGTGAGCGACGCAATCTTAAAGCATCAGCCGGACGCGCTCGCCATCGAAACATTATTTTTTAGTACGAATAAGAAGACCGCACTTGGTGTGGCAGAAGCGCGCGGCGCGGTTCTCGCTGCTGCGGGCACTCATAAGCTTCCCGTTATGGAATTCTCTCCGGGACAAGTGAAGCTCGCGGTCACGGGCTACGGAAGCGCGGACAAGAAAGCGATCGCGGGAATGATTCCTCGCCTTATTGTTTTACCCAAGAAGAAGCGTAAGGACGACGAACTCGATGCCATAGCGGTGGCGATAGCGGGCTTGTCCACACGCGGGTAGCCAGGCACTTGCAAAGTCTTACGGTTTTTGCAGAATGTGGGGACAGTACAAAATAACAACTGCACCGTATGTTGGATGACGAAATTCTAGAGGCTCAGGACGACGAGACCGAAGAAGAGGAAGAAGGCGAGACCGAAGACGCGCCGGAAGGAACCGAATCGGACGCCGTATAGCGAAAAGGCCCTCATCTCGAGGGCCTTTCTCGTGGTAGGATGGCCTACATGCGTCGAAAGAAGCGTAACCGCGACCTCCTAGCGAAAATCCGAAAGCATTTGCGTGAGCCGCACCCGACTACTCGGGTCGCTTTTATGGCCGTCGGCCTCGTTCTGTTCGTCATGAGCCTCACCATTCTTTGGATAGCGCTCACCCCTACGCCGGGGCTTGATTCGTTCGACACTCGCAAAGTAACGCAGTCGACCAAGATTTTCGACCGCACCGGCAAGACCGTGCTCTACGATCTCAATCGCGACATTCGTCGCAATCAAGTTCCCCTTGAAGATATTTCTCCGTACTTGAAGCAGGCGTCTATCGCTATCGAGGACTCAAGTTTTTATAAGCATGGCGGTATCAGCATCTCAGGTATCGTTCGCTCCATATTCGTGGACATCACCCGCGGCGAGCTCGCTCAGGGAGGTTCGACCATTACCCAGCAGGTGGTTAAAAATAGCCTGCTTACGGGCTCCAAGAGCATTTCGCGCAAGGTGCACGAGTGGATTCTCGCTATCAAGCTCGAGCAGCGGTATTCGAAGGACCAGATTCTCGGCTTCTATCTCAATGACACGCCGTATGGCGGCACGCTCTATGGCGTAGAGGCGGCGAGCCGCGCGTTCTTCGGTAAGTCGGCAAAAGATGTGGACCTCGCCGAGGCCGCCTACATCGCCGCCCTTCCGCAAGCGCCGACGTATTACTCTCCGTACGGAAACAACCGCTCCGTTCTCGATAGCCGTAAGAACATCGTGCTCTCGCGCATGAAAGAGCTCGGGTATATAAACGCCGAGCAGTATCAGCAAGCGAAAGACGAGGCGGTTGCTTTCAATCCGCAGCAGAATGGCTCGATAATCGCACCGCACTTCGTGTTCTTCATCGAGCAGTACCTCGAAGACAAGTACGGACCTGACGCGGTGAACCAAGGACTTAACGTCATCACCACGCTTGATACCGATCTTCAGCATTCGGCGGAAACGATAGTGAATCAGTACGCCATTGCGAACCAACAGAAATTCAACGCGAGCAATGCGGCTCTTGTCGCAATCGACCCGAAAACGGGACAGATACTTTCCATGGTGGGTTCGCGCGATTACTTCGACGCGGCCGTTCAGGGAAGCTTTAATGATGCGCTCGCGCTGCGCCAGCCGGGCTCGTCTTTCAAACCGTTCGTCTATGCCGCTGCACTCTTGAAGGGGTACACGCCGGACACCATCATCTTCGACTTGCCGACGCAGTTCTCGACCGCCTGCGGTATTTCGGATAATCACAACGACACCCCTCCTTGTTACGCTCCTTCGAACTTCGACGACAAGTTCCGCGGACCGATGACGTTCACGACGGCGCTCGCGCAGTCCATTAACGTACCTGCCGTTAAAACGATGTACCTCGTCGGTATCCAGAACGTCATTAACCTCGCGACTTCGATGGGCATCACGACGCTCGGCACGGCCAAGAACTACGGTCTCTCGCTTGCCCTTGGTGCGGGGGAGGTACGGCTTCTCGATCTTACGAGCGCGTACGGCGTATTCGCTAATGATGGCATTCGTAATCCGCCGACCGGTATCATTTCCGTCACGGACAACACGGGGAAACTGCTCGAGGAATATAAGGACCAACCTCAGCAGGTACTCGACCCGGGTGTCGCTCATGAAATGGCTGCGATGCTCTCGAATAACGAGGCTCGTTTTCCGGAGTATTCCGCAGTGAATCCTCTTCACTTCGAGAACTATGACGTCGGAGCGAAAACGGGAACAACGAACGATTACCGTGACGTCTGGACCGTAGGATTCTCGCCATCCATCGTGGTGGGTACCTGGGCCGGAAATAACGACAACAAACCGATGGTGAAGGAAATAGCCGGTTACGTGGTGGCACCTATGTGGCACGCCTTCATGACGGTGG
>JAQBRK010000006.1 GCA_028286505.1 Parcubacteria group bacterium | reverse complement strand
TGACGACGTGCGCGCGTTCCGACACCGCGACGAGTACGAAGGTTCACCGTCTTTGCAGGAAGGTTCACCATGCGCACCTGGCGAGGCTTTACCTTATAGATCATCTCTATAGCGGCCTTTACCTGGGTCTTGGTTGCCATGCGGGGTACCTCGAAGACGTATACGCCGTGCTCGGTACCGATAAGCGCCTTCTCGGAAAGCCATGGGGCGATGAGGACGTTCTCAAGGCGACCGTCAGCAGGAAGTGCCTTCACCGAAGGAGTCTTCGCAACTTTTGCGGATTTTGCCGGAGCTTTTTTGGGAGTGTTAGAAAAGAGTGCCATAGGATTTTTGATTAGCCCTTCTTGCCGAAGCGGGCGGAAAGCATCGCAAGCGACTCAGTCGGCTTCTCGATGACGAGGTACTTCTTCGTCATGAGGTCTACCGGGTTGAGGTTACGAACTTCTTCCGTCATAAGGCTGCCGATGTTGCGGAACGACTTTTCGATGTTCGCATCCTTGGTCGCAAGTGCGATGATAGCCGCGTTCTTGCGCTTCGATGCGAGCGCGCCCTGTCCGGATGCCTTCGCGAGTGCGCCAAGTGCCATGACCGCGTCCTTGGTCTTTGGCGCTGAGAATGCGAACGAGTCTACGAAGATAACTTCGCCGTCCTTGAGCTTGCGTGAGAGCACGGTAGCGAGCGCTGCCATACGCATCTTGCGGTTGATCTTAACCGCATAGACCTTTTCGGCGCGTGGACCATGGGTCACACCTCCTCCCTTCCAAATTGGAGAGCGGGATGAACCGTGACGAGCGCGGCCCGTACCCTTTTGCTTCCAAGGCTTCTTGCCTCCTCCGGATACTTCACCACGGAACTTCGTGTGTGCGGTCACGAGACGAGCGTTCGCCTGCATACCGGTTACCACCTGATGCACGAGGTCGGCATTCCACTTAACTCCGAAGAGCTCCGTTGGAAGCGCGATGGTTCCGGACTTACCACCTGCCATGCTGTATACGGTTGCCTCGGCCATAGTGGTTGCTGCTGCTTCGGGAGCAGTCGCGCGAGTAGCCGTCTTTGTAACGACTGCTTCGGTCGCAACGGGTGCTGCTTTTTTAGGCGCCACCTTCTTGACCCCCTTTGCTTTCTCAACAGGCTTCTTAGCTGCTACTTTCTTTGGTTCAGTTGCCATAGTATAGAAATTATTTCGCGATGATCTCCACGATGGAGTTCACGGCGCCCGGGACTGCTCCCGAGACGATGATCTGATTGTTCGCTGCGTCGACCCGCAGCACCTTGAGATTAGGAACCGTAACGCGCTCGCCACCCATGCGGCCGGCCATCTTCATACCGAGGGTCACGCGACCACCGGCGCGTCCTGGACCACCTCCGATGGAACCTGCCTCGCGCTCGGAGTGCTTCTGACCGTGCGAACGGCGACCTCCGTGGAAGCCGTGGCGCTTAACGACTCCCTGGAAGCCCTTACCCTTTGAGGTACCGGCAACCACGACAGTCTCGCCTTGCTCGAACATGTCTGCAGCAATAGAGCTGCCAACCGTGAAATCGCCAGGATTCTCAACGCGGAATTCCTTAAGTACCTTGAATGCCTTGCCGGCCTGCGCCTTTGCGAGGCGCTCGACCTTCTGGACATCCGTTCCTACCTGCACCGCAGAGTAACCGTCGATAGCCGCCGTCTTCACCTGGGTGATGACATTCGGAGATACCGTAAGTACGGTTCCAGCATTAACACGACCGTCTTCTTCGAAGACTTGGGTCATGCGGCCTTTGCGGGCAAGAATGAATTTCATTTGAGGGGTAGAAATGGAAATCGCGCTGTGCAACAGCGCGTTCGGCTCGCGTTTCGAGCTTCCCGGCCATTGGTCCGGACCTCGAAAGGCCGTACATAGCGACTTAGGGACTATACAGGCCACGGTATGGAAATGCAAATACTTGAACGGAAGAAGGATCGGGGTTGCCGATCCTTCTCATTGTTGGGCTTTCATACAAACGCCTGGGCTCGAGCGAGCGATATATGAAGCTTGTCCGCAAGCTCCCGAATTCGATCGAGATTGGCCCGTATGGCCTCTTTTTCGTGCCGTTCCCAATCGAAGCCGGCGTCCTGTTTTTCGTGCGACGGTGCGTACTGAGGATTCCCGAGCTCCGCTCGCGCGGTTCGGAGGCAGCGGTTGGCAAGTCGAAGTTCTTGGATGGCACGCCTTCTACGACGAAGCTTGGCGAGCCGCCAGGCTCTACTCCAGGATTTGATCATCATCAAATCTCCTTCCTGAAGAAACAATTACGCACTTGCGTCATAAAAGCAATGCGAGGCTATGGAAGCTCGGCCGGCTCTGCGGGAGGCGGCTTCCATGGCCTCGTTTCGGGTTCAGGGCGGTGACCCACGACCCATTCACGGGACATTGTCCCCGGAGAGGCATGTAGAGCCTATCGCAAGCCGACTGAATGCATGATGAAACGCGAGTATTGGAAACCGAGCAAAGAAACGCGGCCGACGCATGAAGCGTCGGCCGTATTCGTTATCGAGTGTATCCTTCCGCTATGAGTTCGGCATTGCCGGTTTTTCCGCCAAGTCGAGCGGCTTTGATGCTAATGCCATTAAGTTCGGCATTAATTTCTTTCCTTCTCAGGTCGCCTATGGTCCGACTGGCGAGTTCCTCTCGCAATTCGGTTTGCCGTTCCTGAAGTTCCCGAATGTCTTTTTCGGTTCTTTTTTTCGACGGGAGTTTACCCCAAACGATTTTGAACACGTACAAGCCCCTATCTGAACGGAAATTGCCGCTTGCGCGGCTCGTGAGCACAATGACCTCACCTGTATCCAATCTAAACGATTGATAGCACTTCGTGCAAGAAATGGTAGGGTACAAGTCGTAGTTTGCGGAGGAACAGGCAAGATGACCGTCTATGTGAGCGGAGGAAGGCACTGGAAGGCTGAGATATCACGGCGCCAGAACGAAGGGAAGAAGAGGCTTGCAAAATCCCTCGAGCTTCCCGAGATAGAGGCCTACGCCCGAGCGGTGCTCGGCGATCGGTTCACTGCCCTCACTGGCAAGCGGTAGAGTCCAGGAGGCGAAATGTGGCCGCGAGCTTTGCTCGCGGCCTTTTGCATAACGAAACGCCCCGAATCATCGGGGACGTTGAGTCGAGTCTTTCTATTTCTTTTTCCTCTTGTATTTCAAGAGGTGATCGGGCTTTACGGCAAACTTTCCGCCGTCTTTGGTGCCGGCTCGCATGCGCGCTACGATGGCAACCTTTTTTTCAGCCGGTTTTTTTCCGGGTTTCTCGCCGGGGCGCCGTTGCCACTTCTCCGAATGGACTTTTCCGGGGAGCGGACGCATCGACTGCTCCAATTCTTGTCCCGCATATGAACCTGAGAGCGCATGTTTCGTACGGCGTGTTTTTTCGATGTTCCGCTTTTCTTCGATCGACGGGACCGAACCCGGACCTCGATGATACATATTCGTCTCCTTCAAAGGACAGAGAATGAGAATACTCCTGAGAGGCCTCGATGGCAAAGTATTTCTGCGGCGCAAGGTTCATTCGTTGTTGACAAAATTATTTATCTATAGCAAAGTACATTTAGATACACAACTGCTCAGGAGGGCAGAATGAAATTCATTGAACGGATATGGGCGAAACGCAGAGCGCTCCACGCCAAGAAGATCGATCTGCGTCACTTTCGTCACATCCAGCTCAGCGATAGCTGGGACGGCGAGATGACGTGCAGCGACGGACTGACCACGCGTCTCGTGTTCTATAAAGACGAGGTGGTTCTACGGACCGATGCGTGGCGCGACCATGGTTCAGTTGAAGCCCGCCGGAAAAGCGAAAGCACATTCTGGAGTGAGATGTCGACAGTTGCGGGCGCCTATATGACCGTCGTCAAAGCGGCCAACGCTCTCTACTTTGGAAAGCCCGCCGAGCACGACACCTTCCTCTTGGGGAACGAGCTCATGGACATTCTCCGGAGCCATCCGCAGTTCATTAAGTCGAGCCAAGAGCTTGGCATCGTCCTCAGGCAGGAGCCTGATTATCGCTGGAAGATCAGCGTGACCAGGAGTTACATCGAGGCCGCTTAAAAAACCAGTCAATCTAAATCTAGGAGTGAAGCCGCGACGGGTAACACCGCCGCGGCTTTTTCTATACCCATAAAGCAAAACGCCCCGGTAGTCTGGGGCGTTTAAACTGCCTTTGAAATATTCTTATCCCAACTTAACGACGGGTGATTTGCCGTGCACCGCTGAAACCCAGCAAAGAGCCCACGAGGAGCAGACCGAACACCTCCAACAGCACGACCAATGGATTATCGCTGCCCAGAAAGTCGATCAGTTTCTGGAAGTCTCCTGCGGTCGATATCGTGGGGACTGATAAAGTCCACATGACCGCCGGAAACGCCTCTGGATAAAAAAGGTGAAGGACGTACCTGCACGAGACATACGCTCCGCCCACCATAAGACCGAGTCCGAGGATGGTATCAGTGAAGGAACTTTTGACGTGCTCTGTATAGAACAAAGTTTTCATGACTAATCTCCTTACAGTCGGAGAAATATTACTCCCCGAAGTTACGAAAAGCAAAACCGCTCCGTTGGGGCGGTTTTGCTTTTATTTATTTTCTTCGACCTCCCGGATATCTCCTGAAGTAAAGGACAAGACAAATTATTGCGGCGTTTCCGAGGACGCTCATCCCCATAACGAATGCGCTCGGCCAATTCGTTCTTAAAAAAGCCTGGAGGAAAAGAAGTATCTGAAGTGCAAAACTGCCGCCCGTCAGGAAAAGTGAGTTAGTTCGGGCTTGTTTTTCTTTAAAAAGAAGCCTTATCTGCGGGATGAAGAGCAGCCATATAAAGAGACCGGCAACGAACACGAGAGAATCAACGGCTCCTCCGAAAGTCATAGCATGAGTATAAAGCAAAAACCGCCCCAACGGGGCGGCTTTTGCTTTATCTCTAGAAGATTCAAAAGTGCTGCAGGTACGAGGCGCGAGGAAGAAATTTCTGCAGGCGTACTAGCAGTACGGAGAAAGAAATTTCTGAACTCGCAACGAAGTAGATGCGGTGCTTTTGGAACTTCGACTACACCATCTTCACATCGATCGTCACACCGGAAGGAAGGTTGAGATTCGTGAGAGCCTCGATGACCTTCGCATTAGGCGAGAGGATGTCGATGAGGCGTTTGTGGATGCGCATCTCGAACTGCTCGCGTGCGTCTTTGTGGACGAACGTAGAACGGTTCACGGTCCAGCGCTTGATCTCCGTCGGAAGCGGTACGGGTCCGACGATGGTCGCATCGAAGCGATTCGCCGTATCCATGATCTGCTTCACCGAGAGGTCGAGGATCTTATGCTCGTAGGCGCGAACGCGTATGCGGAGCTTGGACTCGACGGGTGCAGCGGATGCTGCCTCCTTCTTTGCTGTCTTCCCCCTCGCCAGGGACCCGGATGCCTTGTTAGCGGGAACTTTTTTTGCGGTAGCGGCCATACGAGTAATTCTAGCAGGCTATTACGCGGTGATCTTGGTCACGACGCCGGCGCCAACGGTCTTGCCTCCCTCGCGGATAGCGAAGCGGGTGTTGTCCTCAAGCGCGATAGGCGATGTGAGTTTGACCTTGAACGTAACGGTGTCTCCCGGCATAACCATTTCCTTTCCTTCCGGAAGGGTTACTTCGCCGGTGACGTCAGTCGTGCGGATGTAGAACTGCGGCTTGTAGCCGGTGAAGAACGGGGTGTGGCGTCCACCTTCGTCCTTGGAGAGGATGTATACCTCTGCCTCGAAGTCAGTGTGCGGGGTAACCGTACCGCTCTTCGCAAGAACCTGGCCGCGATGCACGTCTTCCTTCTTCGTTCCGCGAAGGAGGATACCTGCGTTGTCGCCAGCCTGTCCTTCCTGAAGCTGCTTGTTGAACATCTCGATACCGGTGATGGTCGTCTTCGATGTTGGGTTAAGACCCACGATCTCGACTTCCTCACCGACCTTTACGATGCCGCGCTCGATGCGACCCGTAACTACCGTTCCGCGTCCTTCGATAGAGAAGATGTCCTCGATAGGCATAAGGAAAGGCTTGTCGGTCTCGCGAACCGGGTCCGGGAAGTAGGAGTCCATCGTGTCGACGAGTTCCTTCACCTTAAGAGCCCATTCGTCGTTGGCATCGGTTGCCTCGAGAGCCTTGAGACCGGATCCCTTGATGACCGGAGTTGCGGCATCGAAGCCCTGCTTGGTGAGAAGGTCGCGGATTTCCTCTTCAACGAGGTCCACCATGTCCTTGTCGTCCACCATGTCTACCTTGTTGAGGAAGACGATGAGACGAGGCACACCGACCTGCTTTGCAAGAAGGATGTGCTCGCGCGTCTGAGGCATTGCGCCGTCAGTTGCAGCGACCACGAGTACTGCGCCGTCCATTTGGGCGGCTCCCGTGATCATGTTCTTGATGTAGTCGGCGTGTCCCGGAGCGTCGATGTGAGCGTAGTGGCGGTTAGGCGACTCGTACTCGGAGTGGTGAAGAGCGATCGTGATTCCACGAGCTTTCTCTTCCGGGGCGTTGTCGATGTTCTCGACTTTCTCGGCGCGAGCCTTGTAGCCGGCTGCCGCGTTGAGGTTGAGAACGTTGAGGATTGCAGCCGTGAGCGTGGTCTTACCATGGTCCACGTGACCGATGGTTCCTACGTTCATGTGCGGCTTCGAACGGTCGAATGCATCTGCCATAAGTTCGTAAATTACTGGTAGCTAAAGTGATAACTTTTTGCCGCGCCTGCCTGCTTCACGTCCGTGAATGGCAGGCGACCAAGGCGTTGGGCGTTTCCCCGCGCAGCGCCTTTCCAGTAGTTTTCCGCCCGTGTGGACAGAGAACATCGAAAAGAGCGCCGTACTCGCGTTATAGGTTAAGTTACACGGGCTTCCGCGCATGGTCAACCCCTTACCACTTTTTGGAAGGCCTATTTCATAAGTTATTTGCATTTCCATCACAAGAAGCACTCATCTCACCAAAGCTCTTGGTTAAAAAGTGGTAAGGGGTCAAGCATATATGCATAAATCCCCCAGCCGTTTGACGGGCCGGGGGACTTTGGTGCGGTTAGAGCGGAGTGCTCTAGGCCGCGATCTTCTGTTGTTCGGGTTCTTCCTCACACGACTTGTGCGCGGAAGAGGAAGCTTCTTCCAACATCCTGACCCGCCGCGCTTTGGCCCACGCCGCCGTCTCCTTGTACGGTGTGTACTTGGCGAAACGGCCGAGCAGCGGACCGGTCAGGTCGTCGACCCTTGCTTCCTTCATCAGGAACTCGCCGAGCTGTTGCCAGATGCAGTCGCTGTGCTCGAGGAGGGTGGCGACGTCGATGATCTTGTGGATGGCTTGGTGGCGACGGCGACGATCGGACGAGACCTTGAGGACCTTCCATGCCGATTCGACATCCGTCGGCGGACCGAGACGTTTGGCCCGTTCGCGGATGGGGACGTAGGAATCCGGCAACTGCATGATGCAACCGTGAATGTCCTCCCACAGTTCAGCCGCTTGCAGTCCCCGCAGGTCGACCGCGTAGTCGATCATGCTGTTGATCCCGAACACCTTATAGTCCAGATTCTCGCTATAGAAGCCGAGAGTCTTGGCGGCGTCGAGAGTGAGGGGCGTTGCGGCCCGTTCGTTGTTCCACATCATCGCGCGGTGCGAAATGATGCATTTGGCGGCGATGGGGGTGCTGGCGAGCGAAAGAGTGGTCATGGGTGGTCCCTCGTGTCTGTGTGTGAATGTTGAATTGGTAGGAACTTTGGCACTTGTACTCATATACAACAATACACCATAATTGGTGTATTGTCAAGTACTGCTCAGCTTACTGTAGAAAAGGCCCGTATAACGGGCCTTTTCTACATTTTCTCTATATACGCCTTAGGTACGGCTCGCGATGATGTCGTCCGCAACGTTACGTGGCACGACTTCGTAATGATCGAATTCCATGGTCATGGAACCGCGACCTTCCGACATGGAGCGGAGCGAGGTGGTGTACCCGAACATTTCGGAAAGCGGCACCTTGGCATGAATCGCCTTGTTCATGCCTCGGTCCTCCATACCTTCGATGGAACCGCGCTTTCCGGAGAGCGAACCCGTGACGTCACCCATGAACTGCTCGGGGACGACGACCTCGACGTTCATGATCGGCTCGAGTATAACGGGCTTCGCCTGGCGAGCCGCTTCCTGGAAGGCCTGGGACGCCGCAATCTTGAAGGCGATTTCGGACGAGTCGACTTCATGGAAGGAACCGTCGTAGAGGTCGACGGAAATATCCACCATCTGGTAACCGGCAAGGATACCGCGGTTCATCGCCTCGCGAATTCCCTTCTCGATTGGGTTGAAGTATTCGGATGGGATAACGCCTCCCTTGATGTTGTTGATGAATTCGAAGTGGTCTTCACGCGTCGTGTTCTTCGCGACCTTCGCTTCGGGATCAACCGGTTCCATGTGCTTCACGCGAATCTTCACGTGGCCGTACTGACCCTTACCTCCCGTTTGCTTCACGTACTTATTGTCCACGTCGGCAGTACCCATGAGGGTCTCGCGATATGCTACCTGCGGCTTACCGACGTTCGCTTCAACGCCGAATTCGCGCTTCATACGGTCGACGAGAATCTCAAGATGGAGCTCGCCCATTCCGGCCATGATGGTTTCTCCCGTTTCTTCGTCAGACGTAATCTTGAACGTTGGGTCTTCGTCGGAAAGCTTACGGAGCGCAAGACCCATTTTCTCCTGGTCTGCCTTGGTCTTCGGCTCGATGCGAAGCGATACCACCGGCTCGGGGAATTTAATCTCTTCGAGAACGATAGGATGCGCTTCGTCGCAAAGCGTGTGCGAGGTCTTCGTGTCCTTGAGGCCCACGAATGCGGCGATTTCTCCCGTGAAGACCTGCTCCACTTCTTCACGCTTGTCCGCCTGAAGACGAACGATACGTCCGACGCGTTCCTTGGTGCCGGTGTTCGCGTTGTAAATGTAGGAACCTGCAGAAACCGTTCCCGCGTAGACGCGGAAGAACGTAAGCGCTCCCACGAACGGGTCGGTCTGAAGCTTGAAGGCGAGCGCGGTGAACGGCTCGGAATCGTCAGGCTTGCGGAAGACTTCATCACCCGTCTTCGGGTTGGTTCCCTTGACCGGTGGGAGGTCGAGCGGGCTCGGAAGGTAGTCGACGACGGCATCGAGCACGAGCTGCACGCCCTTGTTCTTAAGGGCGGAACCGGTGTAGACCGGGAAGATCTCGTTTGCGATAACCGCTTTGCGAAGCGTCTTCTTAAGTTCTTCGAGCGTTGGCTCGTTGCCTTCGAAGAACGCGTTCATCTGAGCCTCGTCATGCTCGACGATGCGCTCGATGAGTTCCGTGCGGTACTTCTTCGCTTCTTCTACGTACTG
Source organism: Parcubacteria group bacterium (assembly GCA_028286505.1). Lineage (GTDB taxonomy): Bacteria > Patescibacteriota > Minisyncoccia > Phycocordibacterales > Phycocordibacteraceae > C7867-001. The sequence goes on along the minus strand of JAQBRK010000006.1, from coordinate 2,929 downwards.
CTCGGGAACTTCGCCCTCGATAACGTCTTCGCCCATGTTGCCGGTGAAGGTGAAGGACTTCATGGAGAGAAGGTCCACGACACCTTCGAAATCACCCTCCGCTCCCATAGGGATCTGCGCGCGAACGGCCTTCTTCGAGAGGCGCTCAAGGATGGATGCATAGGAATCTTCGAAGGAAGCTCCGGTGCGGTCGAGCTTATTGATGAAACAAACGCGTGGCACACCCGCTTCGTCAGCGTAACGCCAGTTGGTTTCGGACTGCGGCTCAACTCCGGCAACGCCGTCGAAAACGACGATAGCGCCGTCGAGGACACGCATGGAGCGCTTCACCTCGGCAGTGAAGTCGATATGTCCCGGGGTGTCGATGACGTTGAAACGGTATTTCTTTACCGGGTCCTTCTTATCCTTCTCGCTCGTGCGGGTCCAGAAACAAGTGATGGCGGCCGAGGTAATGGTGATACCGCGTTCGCGCTCCTGCTCCATCCAGTCGGTGGTGGTCTCACCCGTGTGCACCTCTCCTATTTTGTGCTGGGAGCCCGTGTAGAAGAGCACGCGTTCGGACGTAGTCGTCTTTCCGGCGTCCACGTGGGCGACGATACCGAAGTTGCGCACTTTCTCGAGAGGATAATCGCGTTTCATAAAGATAAGAAGTAAGCGGAATGCTAGTTGGTACGGCGCCAGTAAAATTAAAAAGCCCGCCGAGGCGTTATTCATAAGATACGGAAAAAGAGAGGAAAAAGCAAAGGGCGCGGCCATTACGGCCGCGCCCTTTGCTCCAGTCGCTATCCAATTACTGCGGGAGCAATTTTATCGAGGTGAAGATGAGATCGAGCGCACTCTTGGCTTCGGGCGTCAGACCCTGTGCAGTGCGCACGATGTACCAGTTCGTAATGCCTTCGCGTACCCAGGTAAGGTAGAAATCGCGTGCGGCTTGGCCGGCAGTTGCCGTCGTCGTGACGTGTACCTGTACGGCCGGATGACCGTCTACCGTAAGATTCTTGAGCTTCGTGATGTGCGACGGAGCTACTACGTTATTCGGATTGAATTCCTGGGAGTCTTCGGTGCTGCGAAGCGCATCGAATGCCGATTGCTTGCCGCTCAGGGCCGAAGCGATTCCCGGAAGCGGGTCATTGAACGACGCTTCGGTTTTCTGAATCTTGAATCCTTCTCCTGACTTACTTTCAGGTGGTACCAGGGACAAGACCGCATTTGCCTGGGTTATTACCGTGTTCAGGGGGACGGTCACCGTCACGCCTGCCGCAGTACTCGTAACTATCAAGCTCTTACCGCTTGTTTGTATGACATATCCCGCTCCTGCACGAGGAGTAGTTGGCTTATTGCCGGTGGTCTTCGAAGGACCGGTAGCCGGCGTGCCGTTTAGGGTCGGGTTCGCGTTCTGCGAATTAGGGAAGAGTACCGTTCCTAGAGGAAGCGAGTTCCAGAAATAGGTGTAGAACACTACCGCACCGATCGCTACGATGACGAGTATCGTAAGCAGCAACTTAAGTCGTTTGGAGAAGTTCATAGACGGTGATTAGAAGATAATTGGAGAATCCTAGCGTAACTATAGCCTACAAAAGAGCACGCCCCGGGGGAAATCCCCCGGGGCGCACGTGAGGCACGCTATGGTTACAACCCTGTTCCAGCGGCCCTTCGAGCAGCATCGGCGTTTTTCTTCTGCGTTGCCTTGCCACCCTTGCGGCCGGCTTCCGCGGCGAGCGTGCGATCCTGGGTGAAGCTGCGCTTCTCGTCGGAGACGGCCTTACCGCCCTTACGGGCAATTGCCCGCCGAGTATCCGCGTCCAGGAGGCCGAAGCCTCTCGGTGTGGTTCTCGCTGGTACTTCGTTGACGGCCATATCCTTACTCCCTTTCCCCGTTCCCAAGCGGAACCGGACTGTGCGGGAGTATATGCTGATTCCTCCCATATGCAACAAAAACGCGCACTTTCGTGCGCGTTTTTGTTGCTGGTTAAAAATGTCTTACCAGGCGAAGTGAGCGAATGCCTTGTTGGCGTCTGCCATGCGGTGCATGTCGTCCTTCTTCTTGATGGCGGTTCCTTCGTTCTTGACCGCGAGAAGAATCTCTTCGGCAAGCTTCTGTGCCATAGGCTTTCCCTTTTTGGCGCGAGCGGCGTTGATGAGCCAACGATATGCAAGGGATACGCGGCGCTGCTGCGGAACTTCGCGAGGAACCTGGTAGTTAGCTCCACCGACGCGGCGTGAACGTACTTCCATGAGCGGAGAAACGTTACGGATAGCGGTCTCGAACGTCTCGAGCGGGTCAGGGTTTCCTTCTCCGTTCTTGATGAGGTCGAGGGCATCGTAGACCACCTGGCGGGCAGTATCCTTCTTACCGTCCCACATCACCGTGTTGATGAAACGGGAAATAGCGTCCGACTGGTAGAGCATGTCGGGGCGGCGCGGATATTTATTTTTTACGGGGTGACGCATGTTGAGTAGTGAAAACTATGCTTTCGGCTTCTTAGCACCATAGCGGGAGCGGCCGCGACGGCGCTTGTCGATACCGGCGGTATCGAGCTTTCCGCGAACGATGGTGTACTGCACGCCGATGTCCTTCACGCGACCGCCGCGAAGAAGTACCACGGAGTGCTCCTGGAGGTTGTGACCCTCTCCCGGAATGTAGGCGGTAACTTCCATACCGTTTGAAAGGCGCACGCGGGCTATCTTACGGATAGCCGAGTTCGGCTTACGAGGGGTCTTCGTCGTTACCTTAACGCACACGCCGCGCTTGAAAGGAGCCGGGTAGAATTCCGGGCGGTTCTTAAGCGCATTGAAGCCACTGCCAAGAGCCACCACTTTGGATTTGCGGGGATTGCTCTTGCGAGACTTCTTGGTGAGTTGTTGTACGGTAGGCATTTCGAAATTAAAACTCCCCGTGGGAGTTAGCAACAATATATAGGACGGCCCA
>JAQBRK010000011.1 GCA_028286505.1 Parcubacteria group bacterium | reverse complement strand
CGCGATGCGTTGAATACGAAAAATCGAAGATAAGGGCGCGTGGCTCGGGAGCCTCGCTTACGCGTGGTGCCGGGACGCGTACGATAATGGCCTCGAGCAGGTCTTCAACGCCCTCGCCCGTCTTCCCGGAGACCGCAAGTACGGTGTTCGGTTCAACGCCAAGCAGTTCTGCAAGCTCAAGGCTCACATCATCAGGCCGTGCCGCAGGAGCATCGATTTTTGAAATAACGGGGATGATGACGCAGCCCGCCTTCTTCGCCATGCCGAGCGTAGTTAGAGTCTGCGCCTGTATTCCCTGCGTCGAGTCGACTAGAAGAATCACGCCCTCCACGGCCGAAAGTGCACGAGATACTTCATAGGCGAAATCGATGTGTCCCGGAGTATCGATAAGATTCAGTACGAACTCGGTTCCGTCCTCCGCCTTATACGCCATGCGCGCCGGCTGCATCTTGATGGTAATACCACGTTCACGCTCTAGGTCCATTTTGTCGAGCACCTGGTCGCGCATCTTACGCGCCTCAATAGTGCCAGTACGTTCAAGAAGCCGGTCCGCGAGGGTCGACTTGCCGTGGTCGATATGAGCAATAATGGAAAAGTTTCGTATGTTCATAGGTCTATGCTGCCGGACGTTCGTCGGCACTTCCCGAAGGTCGAAGCGACCTGGTCGACGTTATGCGCTTGAGTGCGTCTATCAGATCGCGGAACTCCTGATTTTCGAGAAGCGAGAGCACCGCTGCAGCGACCGCGAGCCCAACGATACCAGCTACCGTACCTTCAAGGAAGACCGTGGGCAGACTCGTGAGCGGCGCAAGAGCGCCCATGAAGGTAAGCACGCCGTAGCTTGCGGCGCCTCCCAGAATGGCTGCACCAAAGCCCTCAAGAAGCGGGCGCACGAGCGAGCCCGCGACGCCCGGTGCAACGCTCCGTAAGGTCACGAGCGCGGCAAAGCCCATGATGAGCTGGCCGATAGTCGCGCCGAGCGCAATGAAGAGAACGCTCGTGCCCGGTACGTCTCCGACGCGGAAGAGCGATTCGAGGAAAAATCGCAGTACGGGGTACATCACCGCGAGCTTCACCAGACCCCACGCGCACACGACCGAGATGCCGCAATCGGCGAGCTGAACGATGAGCGGATTCCACGACTTCTGCGCCGCATAGAAGGCGCGCGCGGCAAGAAGGATTATCCCCTGCGCCATAAGTCCCACCACCAGTATCGCAAGAACGGCGGCCGTAAGGCGCGTATCGTTCCAATCGAAAGCGCCGGAACCGAGGATGATGCGCACGATATACGCGCGAAGAACGATGGTAAGCACCGTTATCACCGCTGACCAGAAGATGATGTGACGAGCCGCGGCAGAAAGCGTTGCCTTGAATTCTCCATACCGCTTCGCACCGAAGTGCTCGGCCATAACCGGGAATGCAGCCGTTGCGTAGCTCGCTGCTATGAGCGAAAGCGGAACCGCGGCGAGATTGCACGCGAGCGTATACACGGAGACTCCTCCTTCGCTCGTACGCGAGGCAAGCGAGATGAGCAGGAGCGTGATGATGGATGACATCCCGAGCGCAAGCGAGCGCGGTATCGAGTTTTTCATCACGGCCCAAATGATGGCAGGAGAAGGAATGGTGGGGCGCGGCATGCGCTGTGCATGAATGACGACCGGGATATGTATCGCCACGTGCAGCACGGCTCCAAGCAGTACCCCGAGCGCAATACCCGGCAAACCGTAGATCGGATACAGGAATACCGTACCGATAATGATGCCGAGATTGTAGAGCACCGGTGAAAGAGCGAACAGTACGAAGCGACGATTGATCTGCGTGACGCTCATGAGAATGCCGGAAAGCCCGAGCAAAACCGGTTGCACGAGCAACAGACGGGCGGTCAGTACGAACTCGGCGCTATGCGCCGAGTTACGAAAGGTCGGGAACAACTGGAACAGGAACGCGGGTGCGAACACCGCGAGCACGGCGCACACGATTCCTCCCACGATAACGAGGAAGGACGCGGTGTGCGATAGGAGCCTGCGGGCTTCTTCCGGATTCGCTTTCGCGAGCCGTGGAATGAGCACGTACGCCGACACCAGTGACGCCACGAGCGCGAAGACCACGTCCGGCACCTTGAACGCGGCGTAATAGAGGTCCAGTATCTCGCCGGCACCGAACTGGTTCGCGAAGAGCCTGTCGCGCAGAAGGGCGAGTACTTGCGAAGCCAGCGTGAGGGCTGCAAGCAAGTACGCGGCCTGATGAAGGCCGCGTACCGGGGATACTAATGTTTTAAGTATCCTGCTTACCATTATGGTCTAGTGTACCACCTAGCGTGCCGGGGTGCCCTGGACGGGAGCCGTGGTCTTTGCAGCTCCCGCAGGAGTTGGGTCAGTCACGGGAGTCTGAGGGATACCGAGCGCGCCAAGGCGAGACGGCGGGAAGGGGTTCTTACCTGCCTGAAGCGTTGCGATGTCCGCAGCAACCGCTTTCGCGTTGTCTGCAGAGTACGCTGCTACGGTGTTGAGCTCGGTAAGCGCCTTATCGAGCTGTCCCTTCGTGGCGTACATCACGCCGAGGAAGAAGTGAGCATTGGCGTACTGAGGGTTGACCTGGACGGCGCGAGCAAGCGCGTCGATAGCTCCATCGGTGTTTCCATTAGCAGAGCGAAGGATACCTACCTGGAAGAGGACCGTAGGGTCGTTCGGAGCGAAGTATGCCGCTGCTTCAGCTGCCTGAAGCGCTTCCTTTGCCTTCCCTTCCTGAGCCTGAAGCTGCGAAAGAAGGAAGATGGCCTGGGTGTAATCGTGCTTGAGCGTTATCGCTTTCACGAGTTCCGCCTCTGCTTCCGGTCCTTTGCTCTTCGAGATTTCAAGCTGAGCGAGGATGAACGGAAGTGTTGGATTCGTAGGAGACAGCGTTTCTGCCTGCGTGAATGCAGCCTTGGCGTTGTCGTACGCTCCATCGATGTTGAGAGGAACGACCGTCTCATACACGTTGCCGAGCATTACCCAGTTCTGGTAATTCTTCGGCCAGAGACGCGTAGCGGTCGTACCGGCCTGAATACCGCCGGTGAGCGCTGCCTGGAACTGCTGCTGCGCATCCGCGGGAGTAAGGGTGGTGTTTGCGACGATTTCACGCATGCGAGCGATGCCGATAGCAGCTGCGAGCTGATACGCACGCTCGGAAGGAGCGAAGAGTATCGAGCGATTCACTGCGGTCGTAGCGCCCGGAAGATCGCTCTTGGCGTACGCTACGGTCGCTTTTGCGTAGGAGAGGTCACCGAGGTAACGCTCAACCACGACGTATGCGGCAACGACCGACGCAAGCAAGAGAAGCGTGAGCCCGAACACGATAACGAAGCCGATGCGCGGACTGCGCGCAAAGATAACACCGTATTCGCGACGCTCACGTCCGTAACGCAAGCTCGATACGAAGATACCGAGCATGAGGAAGCCGGTCATAAGAACGACCGGTCCCGGAACGGTCAGCACCGAGAGGACGAATACGTAGAGCGCTCCCGTAAAGGAGGCGAGCGATACGTAGCGCATGAACGTGTCCGACGGCGTTCGGAACAAAAGTGCCCGAATGCCGAAGAACAGGAAGAGTCCGAGGAACGCGAGCCACGCGAGTACGCCGGCAACGCCGGTCGTCACGAAGGCGGTCGGAATGTAGCCGATACCGGATGTGAAGTCGACGTTCCAGAAGATGGTGTCGTTGAGGGAACGGTCACGGAACTTAAGCCACTGAGCACCGAAGGTGCCGGGACCCGAACCGAAGATAGGCGACGTAGCGTACGTGTGGCTACCGACGTCGAACGTTGACTGCCACGACGGACGAACATCGATAACGTTGGCATTGAAGGCCGTAACGAGCGCATTACCAATGGTCGAACCTCCGATAAGGAAGAAGAGAGCGATAAGAAGCGTCACGAGCGGTGCTGCGATGGCGTAGCCATCTCCTTCCGCTACGTCCATGTCTCGTTCACCGGACACAACGGACACGCCGTCGAAATCGGTATCGTCCTGCTGAGGACGCTTTTTCATGATGGTCTCGATAAAGAGACCGAGAGCGACGAGCGCGACCATACCCCAGACAAGCTGGGAGTTCACGAGCGCGAGTATCGCGAGCCCAAGAGCACTACCCACATAGAGCGCGATGCGCGCCTTACCGGTGATGGTAAGGAAGCGAAGCGCGAGAAGCGAGAGCGTAATACCAAGACCGATCATCATGCCGAGGTCCCCGAAGGTACCGACAAGGTTCACGGTCGGCGTCACGACCGAAGGGGCAATTTTACCGACGATAACGAATCCGACTTGTGCTACCACGACGAGACCGAGCAGAATCGCTCCCCACTTGAAGAACGCACGATAGTGCGGTCCGCGGCGGAATGCGAGTGCGGTCAAGGTAGCGATGGCAGCCATAAGTACGACGAATCCGAGCGTGTCGGATTCAAGATCGGTACCGAAGAATGCCGTCATGAAGTTCGCTCCCGAAAAGAGTGCCGAAAGCGCGTAGGCTACCGGTACGATCCATAGCGCTCCGAGAAGCGGCATGGGAGGAACGATGACGTTGCCGCGACGAAGGCGCGCGAGAATGAAGAACACGAGCGCAACCAGTCCGCCTATCGCGAGGATGGAAATCTTCGTGTAGATGAACGGAACGGTTTGCGAGGGGATAAAGGCGACCGCTGAAAGGCCGCTTGCTACGATCAAAGCCCAGATCGCTGCAGTATCGAACGAGAATCGCCTAGGGGTAGGCGTCGTCGCCGATGTTGGGTGTACATCAGTTTGCATGTTGTTTTGTTTACTCCGTAATCACGGGATTAACCCAGCGCACAATTAATAACTACCCTTTTAGTATACGAGAAAACGCTTCTGTCCCGGTACGCGGTGGGGACAGCAAAAACCCGCCGTGAGGCGGGTTTTTGCATTTGCGGATACCGATCCGATAAGCCGAATTCTGTCGTGTTCGAGCAAGCTCGAACACGGACGACCATTTATCTGGGACTGCAGTTACCTGCAGCCTCGAGCGGCACCCCGTTCTAAACGAATTTAGAACGGTACGGCCTTGCACAGGGGTAAGGATTTAGCCGTTTCACCTCTCCGGTCACCCGGAAAGTTAATCAGTGAGGACTTTCGTCATCACTGACCTTCTTTGCTTTCGCTCGGAACGTCACTGTTCGCACCTCGCGCCTTTCGGCGGACGGGCATTACCCGCTACCTTGCTGCCATCGTTTGCACGGCGGCCTGTGTTCGGACTTTCCTCCCGTAACCGAAGCTACGAGCGATCGTCTGGATCGGTCCGTTTCAATTATACCACTCTTGGTGGTATTTGTCCCGCTCTTATATTCCGTACGGGGCTGGAAGCGCTACCTTTGTTCCCTCCTCCCAATTATGGGCTGTTGCGTAACCCGCGCGGGTTTCAAGCACGTACTTCACCGGAACGGGAGGGTAGAAAACCTCAGGATAGGTCGAGGGCGACACCCCGTGATCAACCAGCAGAATCGTACCGTCGTCGTTGAGCCAAGTAATATCGATGGGAACGAGCATATCCTTCATCCAGAACCCGTAGCGAGCCTTTTCGGGAAACACGAAGAGCATCGCATAATTATCCGGTATTTCGGCGCGGTTACCGAGTCCGAGATTCTGCTTCGCTTCGTCGGTAACCACTTCGAATCGAAGGGTCGTCGCCATGGTACGCGCATGCATTCCCGCCACAACGAGCGCGCCTAGCAATGCCACGACCACCAAACAGACCAGGGTGAGTACGAGCGTTTTTTTAGATCGTAACCACGTCATAGTTCACATACTAGCGCACAACCCGCCAAAGGCGGGTTGTGCGTGTCCTGAAGTCGACACGTTCGGGCAGTACGGAAGGCGCGCGACAAGCAATACTCCGGGCGGAGAGAAAAAGCTGAAGGGTTCATGCAAAAACCGCCTTAGGCGGTTTTAATGCGGGCGGAAACGGCGAGATTCGAACTCGCGGAACCTTTCGGTTCACACGCTTTCCAAGCGTGCGCTTTAGACCACTCAGCCACGTTTCCATTTCTCAAAGACGCGCAATATCCTCTCGTTGGAGGTACCGAAAGTATTGAGATACTTAGCCACTGCGTCTGCCTGGTAGAGGTAGATGGCTCGGCCCTGTTTAGCAATATGCGGCATTATGCCGAATTCTTCAAATATCTCAGCCATTTCTATAATGACCGGTAAGGAATAGTTACTGAAGCAAAGACCTATATTATTATATTCCTTTTTAGCAACGCGATGCTTATGAACAAAAAGACAACCGTCGGTATCTACAAGACCGCGCGCGCATGCCTTGCGATATGAACGCTTTGCAAGAATCCATTTGGGAATGGAAAGCACTAGACCACTATGCGACGCCTCCGTTGATGCAGTTATAGCACAAAACGGAATGAGCGGCGCCTGGGGGCGCCGCTCGAAATCGATGGTGAAACGAAGGTTCAGTCTTGCTCGCGCGGCTGCTGGTGACGGTTGCCACGGATGCCCTTGCCTGGCTTGCGGACGTGGGCGATGCCGTGATAAAGCTGGCACTGCAGATTCGAAACGTGGAATGAGGTAAGGGAACTGGTCATGTTCTTCCTCCGCTTGAGCAGGGCCAATGCCGTGCTCAAGTACGAGCATAACGCCACCGTTGCGTACGGCAAGTGGGTGGTGGTACTAACTCACCTTCGTTCCAAGAAGCGCGGCAATGCGGTCACGCGTAGGCGGATGGGTCGCAAAGAGACTATTGAGCCAGTTCCCTTTCTGGTCACCGAACGGGTCCTCTATGAAAAGGTGCGCGGTCGCATGGTTCGAACGAGCCATCGGTTGATGGTCGGCATCGATTTTCGCAAGAGCGGAAGCGAGTCCCTCCGGGTAACGGGTAAGAAGCGCTCCTGAGGCGTCCGCCAAATATTCGCGACGTCGAGATATCGCGAGCTGAATGAGTTGCGCTGCAATCGGTGCGAGCACGATGCCCACAAGCGCGACTATCATCAAAAGTCCCCCGCCCCCGCCACGGTCATTACTGTCGCGACCCCCTCCCCAAAACGACATACGCAGGAAAAGGTCCGCAATGATGGCGAGAAACCCCGCCAGCGTTACAGCGACGGTCATCAGGAGGATGTCGTTATTCTTGATATGTGACATTTCGTGCGCAATAACTCCTTCGAGCTCCGGGCGCGTAAGCATGGCGAGCAGACCGGTCGTTGCGCACACGACCGCATGCTTCTCGTTGCGCCCGGTCGCGAACGCGTTCGGCGACGGGTCGGCAATAACGTAGAGCTTCGGTGTCGGGATTCCGGCAGTGATAGCCATGTTCTCAGCGACGGTGTAGAAGTCGAAGAATTCTTCGCGGTTCGCAGGTCGCGCGTTGGTCATCGAAAGCACTTGCTTATCCGAGAACCAGTAGCTGTAGAAGTTCATGAACACCGCGAACGCGATCGCGACATAGAGAATCGCCGAAGAGTTGAAGTACCACGAAACGGCGTAGCCGATAGCCACGACGATCGCCAGGAAGGCCACCATCAGAAGGACGGTGCGCCAGATATTGCTTGAACGTTCTTGATAGAGAGTCATGGCCATAGAAGATTGTGGAAGAATGATTAATCCTTCCTAAAGAAACTCTGAAGGGCGCTTAAAACGCGACCTTAACAGGCTCGCGAGCAGCTTCTTCACCGGCACCAAGCTGGAAGAGATCCATCTGCTTGAATCCGAAGGTGGATGCGATGACGTTGCCCGGGAATGACTGCACGGCCGTGTTGAGTTCCTGCACGTTGCCGTTGTAGAAGCGACGAGCTGCCTGAATCTTATCTTCAGTATCACCCAATTCCTTCTGAAGCTGGAGGAAGTTCTGGTTCGCCTTGAGGTCTGGATACGCTTCGGACACCGCAAAGAGGGTCTTGAGCGTTCCGGTAAGAGCGTTCTCGGCCTCTGCTTTGTCGGCTGCGCCGGTTGCGCCCATGGCTGCAGCGCGGGCCTTGGTAACGTTCTCGAACGCGCTTGATTCGTGAGCCGCGTAGCCCTTCACCGTCTCAACGAGATTAGGGATGAGGTCGTAGCGACGCTTGAGCTGTACGTCGATATCCGCCCACGCCTCTTTAGTGCGATTAACTTTGGAAACGAAACCGTTGAACGCTCCGATTACCCAGAGTACGAGCACAACGACGATGGCGAGGAGAATGTAGATAATAGTCATATATGTTGGTTATCGTTCCAGTATAACGGGTTGCCAAATCTACACAAGCGTTGCGCAAACTGAATCGCGGGGTAGAGTACGAGTGGGAGGACACCATGTTTATTCAATTCGGTAATTTCCTGGGCACGCTCTTCTACAGACCGTCCCCTCAGTTCACTGAACTGCGCACATCGCTCGCCAAGCAAGGAACGAAACCTTGGAATCAACTCGGTACCTGGTACCGTCGCCGATAGAGAAGGAACGAAAATGGACATTCATCGCGCTGGAAGAGACCAGCAGCTTCGACAGCACTACGGCTCGGTTCCGCTGCACGGCGCGTTCGCCGAAGCGCTGACGGACAGACGCGGCGACACGGCCGGCATTGACCCGCTCAACCTCGACCGTTCGACGCTCGAACGTGCACGAGCGACGGCCGGAGCACGTGTTCGCAAACTGCTCGACTCGACCAAAGACGACTGACGAAAGCGCCGCGACCCTCATGGGCCGCGGCGTTTCCTATTTATCTCTAAGAACGCTTCGTTAGAAATCCATTCCGCCCATACCCCCCATCCCCCCATCTCCGCCCATTTGCGGCTTTGGTTCGGGAATGTCTGCGATAGCGGCTTCCGTCGTAAGAAGGATTGCCGCAGCTGAAACGGCGTTCTCGACTGCCGTGCGTCCCATCTTTACCGGGTCCACGATACCGGCTGCTAGCATATCGTCGATGACTTCATCGGTTACCGCGTTGTATCCCGCGTTCACCTTTCCGTCCTGCACCTGACGAAGAATACGTTCGTTATCTTTTTCCTTTCCTGCGTTGATAGCGATTTGAAGAAGCGGCTGCTCAAGCGCGCGAACCACGGTGTTAAAGCCGTTGAGTTCATCGCCTTCGAGCTTCTTCTTCGCCATGCCGTCAGCAAGCTTGCGGGCAGTCTTCGCGAGCGCAGTTCCGCCTCCGGGTACGATTCCTTCCTCAATCGATGCCTTCGTCGCCTTTACGGCATCATCTATTTTGTCCTTCAAATATTTCATCTCGGTCTCGGTCGCAGCCCCCACGCGGATGACCGCAACGCCGCCCGTAAGCTTCGCAACGCGCTCTTCGAGCTTTTCCTTGTCGAACTTTCCGGTCGTGTTCTCGAGAATCGCCTGCAGCTGCTTCACGCGAGCCTGGATATCGGCCTTCTTTCCCTTACCGCCCACGAAGGTAGTGGTGTCCTTGGTCGCAACGACGCGCGCGGCTTTACCGAGCGCCGAAAGCGTCGCGTTCTCAAAGGTCATGCCAGTGTCGCTCGAGATAACTTCCGCTCCCACGACCGCTGCAATATCGGCGAGCATTTCCTTCTTCTTATCGCCGAATCCCGGTGCCTTTACTGCGATGACATTGAACGTGCCACGAAGCTTGTTGAGTACGAAGGTGGTAAGTGCTTCGCCTTCGACGTCGTCCGCGACGATAACAAGTTCTTTCTTGCCGCTTGCCGCTACCTTCTCGAGAAGGGGAAGGATTTCCTGCACGCTTCCAATCTTCTTGTCAGTCACGAGAATGGTCGCGTCGCGCATCTCGGCTTCCATGCGCTCCGGATTCGTCACCATGTAGGCGGAGACATAGCCCTTTTCAATCTGCATACCCTCCACGACTTCGTAGGAAAGTTCCATGCCCTGGGACTCTTCAACCGTCACGACGCCGTTCTGCCCCACTTTCTCGATGGTCTCGGCGATGATGCCGCCTAGCTCCTCGCTTTCGGCAGAAATGGACGCCACCTGCTTCACCTCGGCCTTTCCGGCTACCGGCTTTGCGAGTGCTTTGAGCTCCGCTACCGCAGCATCGCGCGCGATTTCCATTCCTTTACGAATAGCCATGGAGTTAGCACCCTTCGTAATATAGGAGAGTCCTTCGGTCACGAGCGCCTCAAGAAGCACCACGGTGGTGGTGGTTCCGTCGCCTGCGCCGTCGTTCGTCTTCGACGCCACCTCCTTCACGATTTCGGCGCCCATGTTTTCGAACTTGTTCTTGAAGGAAATTTCCTTGGCGATGGATACGCCGTCGTTCGTGATGCGAGGTCCGCCGTAGCTTTTCTCGATGACGACGTTGCGACCGCGTGGTCCAAGCGTGACTTTCACGGCTTGTGCGGCGTTCTGAATGCCCAAGTGAATGGCCTTGCGCGCGTCTTTTCCGAATAGGATTTCTTTAGCCATATGAATTATTTAGCAGGAATAATGGCAAGGATGGATGCCTCGCTGAAAATGTAATACTCCTGTCCGTCTATTTCGATAGGGTCGCGGTAGCTCTGCTCGAAGAGCACTTCGTCGCCCTTCTTGACCGTCATCGGCACGAGTGCGCCGTCGTCATAGCGGCCCGGACCGGTCGCAACGACCGTGCCACGCTCCGCTTTCTCCTTCTTTACGGTGTCCGGAATGATGATGCCGGAAGCCGAAACCTCCTCGACTGAAATGGGCTTAACGACCACGCGGTCGCTGAGGGGCTGAATGGAAAGTACCTTGGTTGTTTTTGGAGCCATAGTGAAAATATTCGCTAGCTGCGATTAATAAACAGAAACCTCACTGAAATGTTCCTCGTTTCGGCGCGAGCGGACCCGCACCGGTTATCCACAGTATAAATAAGGGTTTTCAAGCGTCAACAGCCTACCTATTGACATTTCGCCGTATTTAGGTGTATACTATAAACTGCTTCAACGGCTTGGAGATCCAGCCTCATGAACGTTCAATCTCGTTTTAAGAATCCATTCATCGCTCTGGTCGGCGCCGTCCTGTTCTGTTACGGCATCGTCGGCTGGCTCGGTTTCGCCGGCAACACCAGTTTGGCCATGGCCGTCGACACCTGCACGCAGCTCGGCACCGTGCTCTCTCTCGTCGGGATCGCCTCGATCTTCGTCGCCCTCTACAACAACAAGGGTGGCGACTACACCCTGATGGCGGTCGGCATGCAGTTGGTTCTCGGCGCCGTTACGGCCGTCCTGGGCCTCGTCACTCTGACGACGGCGATCAACGGACACCTCACCGGCAACGTCGAACTATTCGTCGCCGTCGGCATCGGGCTCTCCCTGGTCCTCGGCGCCCTGCTCTTCGTCCCCAGCTTCCGCTGGAAGAAACCGGCCTACGAGCAACTCGGCCGATAGAACTTCGGCCCGTCCACTCACCCTCCTCAGGATTCGCCTGGGGAGTTGTCTTTTACCCCTCAAACCCCAGAGCGAGGGGTGCGCAAACCAAGGACTCGCACCTACCCCACCCCCCTAAGAGCTTGCAACTGGGGGATTTTGGAGGCTCTGCGCAGGCCGACGGGCCGAGCAGGAGGAAATTTCGCAGCAGCGAAATATTCCGTACTCAAAAATCGCCCAGTTGCAGCGCCCCACCTCCCATGCTACTGTTTTCGGTACAGATGGAGTTACTCAAGGCAACACTGCCATACGCGGAAGCCGCACTCTCACTTCTCCTTATCCTCGGTATCGTCCTGCAGCAACGCGGCGCGAACCTGGGAGGAGCCTTCGGAGGCGACAATTTCGCATCGACATTTTACAAGCGCCGAGGCGCGGAGAAATTTCTATTCAACGCAACCATAGTCGTCGCTATTCTTTTTGTCGTAGCAGCTATCCTAGGGTTCCTCATCTAACAGGATATGGCGTCCCGGTTCTCCGGCATGCTGCACCACCTATCGCGCCGACGGCGTATCGGGTTCATCGAGAAGATTGCGGACTTCGTTCGTAACCTTCCGCCGAGCGACCGGGCTATCGCGGGAATACTTACCCTGGTTTTCATGTTCTCGTGTCTCGTGGGCGTCATAGCACTCGAACGCACCGTCCTCGTACGGGTTCCGGCCAAGGGCGGCGAGCTCGCCGAAGGTGTCGTGGGTACTCCCCGCTTCATCAATCCGCTTCTCGCCTTTACGGACGCAGACCGCGATCTTTCGGCACTCACCTATGCGGGACTTCTGGGCATTGGGCCCGACGGACTGCGCCCCGTGCTTGCGGAGAGTTACCAGATTTCAGCCGACGGGAAGGTTTACACCTTTATCCTCAGGGCGAATGCGAAGTTCTCCGACGGCTCGCCGGTTACGGCTGACGACGTCGTATTTACGGTCACCAAGGCACAAGATCCGGCTCTCAAATCGCCTGAACTGGCTAACTGGTCCAACATTCGTGCGGAAGCGGTAGATGCGCGCACCGTGCGGTTCACCCTTCCGAAGGCGTACGCACCGTTCCTTGAAGACACCACGCTCGGGATATTGCCGGCGCACCTGTGGAAGACGATTCCGGACGCACAGTTCCCGTTCGCGAAACTGATGACGGAACCGGTGGGTGCAGGACCTTTCATGTTGACGCGCATCGTGCGCGACCGCACCGGAGTGATTACCGAATACGACCTCAAGGCAAACGGTTCCTATGCGCTCGGTCGCCCGTATCTCGACGGCATTCGCTTCCTGTTCTACGGAACCGGCGATGCGCTAGCGAGCGCGTACCGAAGCCATAAGGTCGAGAGCGCGTACGGAATCCCCGTTGCGGGGGCTCGCACCTCTCCGTATTCACGCGTCTTCGGGGTATTCTTTAATCAAGAACAGAACAAGACGTTCGCACGCCTTGAAGTCAGAAAAGCTCTTTCCATCGCGATAGACCGCGACCATATCTCAGAAAGCATCCTTGGTGGTTTCGCTACGCCGCTCATTGGCCCCGTACCACCGGGCAGCGGCGTGAACGCACCCGTTCTTCCGAGCGGCGACCGAATCACTCAGGCACGAAAAGTCCTTACGGACGCCGGCTGGACGTACGACGACGCGGCAAAGAAGTGGACCAACGCGAAGCTCAAGCTTTCGATCGACCCCGTCACGATAACGACGTCGAACGTTCCGGAACTTAAAGCGCTTGCGGGCTCCGTCCAGAACGATTGGCAGGCACTCGGCGTGACCACGTCGCTCAAGTTCGAGGACCCGACCACGCTCGTCTCGACGGTCATTCGTCCTCGCAAATACGATGCGCTTTACTTCGGTATGGTCATCGGTCGCAATCAAGACCTTTTCCCGTTCTGGGATTCTTCGCAGCGAAGCGACCCCGGGCTGAACATCGCGCTCTACAGCAATAAGACCGTGGACCAGTTGCTCGAGAAGTCTCGCCAAGAGAGCGCGGGCGCCGCGCGAGCGGAAGAGCTTCAGAAAGCGAGCGATGCCATCGCGGCCGACTATCCTGCAGCCTTCACGCACGCGCCTGACTTCGTCTACGCACTACCGAAGAGCCTGCAGGGAGTCGTGTTGCCGCAGATCACCACACCGGCTGACCGCTTCGCTACCGTCGCAACCTGGCATATGCGCTCCGAGTGGGTCTGGCCCTTCCTCGTAAAGTAGCTCACGAAAATGTCCGGATACTTCGTTGCGGGTCCCGGTTCGTCGCTCCGCCGTATGCCTGATACGTCTGCACTCCTCACTTTCCCGCGCCTTGTCTCCATACGTTTTCCCATCGCTCCAATCATCAACTGAATTCGGTACTTAGTTTTTGTCCAGGAACTTCCTGCATAAAAACTAGTAACTGAACTAGGCTTTAACTATCTATCACTAATCCCTATCACTATGAGTACAGCACCAGCACCCGCTCCGGCACCTAAGGGTCCTCCACCCGGCGGTGATTCAGCCTCCCCGGCACCACGCGGAGAACGTGAAGGCGCCCGCGGCAACTTCCGCGGAGAACGTCCTGCCGGAAGCGGCGGAGCAGCACGCTCCTCACGCGGCAGCGCAGGCCGCCCGGGCAAAGCCGTACGGCAAATTCGTCGTACGCTTCGCCGCCCTATGGGTCCGTCGCCTACGGCACCCAAGAAAGGCGCAGACTATCTTCCTGCAGCACCGACATCGAACGTCGTTCGCGTCGTTCCGCTCGGCGGCGTTGAGGAAGTCGGACGCAACATGTTCACCGTCGAGACCAACGGTGACATCTTCGTCTTCGACGTGGGATTCGAATTCACCTCCGAAGACACGTCTCCGGGAGTCGACTACATCCTTCCGAATACCAAGTACCTTGAGGTGAACCAGGACCGCGTACGCGCGGTGTTCATCACCCACGGTCACCTCGACCATATCGGCGGTATTCCCTTCCTGATGAACCGTTTCGGCAATCCGCCCATCTACACGCAGAACCTCTCTGCCGTGATGATCGCGAAGCGCCAAGAGGAGTATCCTGATATGCCTAAGCCGAACCTCGTCGTCGTCGAGCCGGGTTCTACCCATACCATCGGCAGCACGAAGGTCACCTTCTTCCCCGTTACCCACTCGATTCCCGACTCCATGGGTATCTCGGTAGAAACCCCCTACGGCAACGTCATCGTTACCGGAGATCTCAAAGTCGAGCACGACAACGATATCCCGACCGCCGAAGAGCAAAAGAAATGGGGAGCACTCGGTGCGCAGAAAAATCTCCTCTTTATTGCCGACAGTACGAGCGCCGAAATCGAAGGCTTCTCGGTGCCCGAGCAGAAAGTGCGCGACACCCTCGAAGACATCATCAAGACCGTCAAAGGACGCCTTATCATCGGCACCTTCGCGTCGCAGTTCGATCGCATGATTAACATCATCCGTCTCGCGGAGAAGTATGGAAAGAAAATCGTCATGGAAGGCCGTTCGATAAAAACCAACCTCGAAATAGCGCAGAAGATCGGCCTTCTGAAGCTCGATAAGAGCACGCTCATCAGTTCGCAGGAAATAGGAGACTATCCTCCGGATAAGGTTCTCATTCTTGCGACCGGTGCCCAGGGCGAGGAGTTCGCGGCCCTTATGCGCATCGCAACCAAGCAGCACAAGAACATTACCCTCACCGAACGCGACACCATCGTCCTGTCCTCGTCCGTCATTCCGGGTAATGAGCTCTCGGTGCAGAAGCTGAAGGACAACCTCATGCGCAATCACGTTACCTTGCTGCATTACCGAACTTCGGACGTGCACTCGGGAGGTCACGCACGCGCGGCCGAACTCGTATGGATAAACAAGCAGGTGAACGCGAAATTCTTCATGCCTGCGTACGGTTACTACTCCATGACTGCAAGCCACGCAAAGGCGGTTGAACAAGCGGGACGTCCGAAGGAATCGATAATCATTGCCGACAACGGCAGCGTTATCGACATCGTCGACGGCGAGAAGCTCAACGTCCATAAGGAACGAGTACCGAACGCACCGCTCGTGGTCGACGGCTTCTCCATCGGCGATATACAGGAAGTGGTCATACGTGACCGCCAAATGCTCGCCAAGGACGGCATGTTCGTCATCATCGCGACGGTGAACCTGAAGACCGGCAAGCTCCGCAAATCCCCGGATATCATTTCCCGCGGATTCATCTACCTGCGCGAAAGCCAGGACCTCTTGAATCAGGCTCGCCTGCTTATCAAGAAGACGGTCGAGGATTCGACTCAAGGCATGAATCCGGTAGATCTCGACTTCGTAAAGAACACCCTTTCCGACACGATGGCGGGCTACCTCTTCGCACGCACCAACAAAGCGCCGATGGTCATTCCGGTTCTCATCGGCGTCTAACGTCCGATGACCAACAAGAAGGCCCGCCGCACAATGTGCGGCGGGTTTTTCTTCGGGCGTAGGTTCTATTGAAGTGTTGCGAGCGACGGTTCGGTCACCTGGTAATCCTGGAGACGAAAGATGAGCGTCTCGTCGCCATTCCTCAAACGGCACGTGAGGTCGTCGCAGACTTTCTCAGCCTCTGGGACCGAAGCGAAAAATCTGGCCTTGTTCAGAATTTCTTCACGACAGCGCGGGCATTTCATCTTTTCGGAGGTACCAAGCAGGCTCGGACCTCCTTCGTGGTCAATTCTGATACAGGCAGCTCCAACCCCCATGAGCGTGCCGCAACTCTTGCAGCCTTGTTCGCAGTGAGTTTCTTCGACAGTGAACCTATAATGTTCTCCGGCAGTCTGGATCTTCGACATCGACGATCTCCTTTGTGCAGGCTAGTAGTGGTATAGCACGGATATAAGTAC
>JAQBRK010000043.1 GCA_028286505.1 Parcubacteria group bacterium | reverse complement strand
CGTGGTGCGTGGCACCGGTATCGTAACGGAAGACCCTCGTCCGTGGGCTGAAGCTTTTATGCATGAAGATGCCATCCTCTCGGACCGGTAGGGCCTCAAGGAGGCGGAATGTGCTCATTCCGTCGGGTAGTTTCGCCGTTGCCGGCGTGCTCCTCGTTATCGGGCTTTTGATACTCATTCTTCGCTTTGCTGCGCCGGGTGCGCTTACCGCTCTCGCGAAGCCGTTTTGGCAGCTTGGGAATATGAGCACGAACGGCATGCATTCGTTCGCATCGTTGTTCGGTAATTCCGCACAGCTGACGCGCGAGCGCGACACCCTGGCGCAGGAGAACCTCGCGCTCGCCGAGCGCGCTCGAACGCTTGAAGCACGTTCCGCCGACCTCGAACGCCTTGTAGGAACGCGTACCGCATCCGCAAATCGAGTACTTGCGGGCGTGCTCGCTCGACCGCCCGTAACGGCGTACGACAGTCTCATACTCGATGCGGGAAGCGTTGCGGGTGTTCATGTGGGTGATGTAGCCTACGCGGCCGGTGGCGTACCGCTGGGTGCCGTCGATTCGGTACTCGCGTCCTCCGCGCATGTCGCGCTGTATTCGAGCGGCGGACAGAAGACCGAAGGGTGGGTGGGCGACACGCGTATTCCCATCACGCTGACCGGAAAGGGAGGCGGTACCTTCGATGCGACCCTTCCGCGAGAGAGCGGTGTCGCGGTGAATGCGGTCGTCTATATTCCGGGCCCGGGCGCGCTTCCTATCGGGACCGTCGTTCGCATCGACAGCAATCCTTCGTCTCCGCGAGACACCATTCATATCGCGCCCTACGTGAATATTTTTTCGCTCACGTGGGTCGAAGTAGCGGCACCATGATGCGCGGCACCGCACTTGTGGCGGCGTTTCTTGCTCCACTCCTTTTTCCTACTGTCCTCGCGGGAATCGTCGTCTTCATCGCTTCCGTAGCCGTCCCGCCGCTCGGTATCGTGATAGGTATTCTGACCGACGCGCTGTATAAACCCGCCAGTTCGTTCCCCTATGCGACGCTTCTCGGAGCCGTTTTTTCAGGGCTTGGCTACGTAATGCATCGATTCATCAAAACGCGTATTATAAGTGAATGAGATTCGGTACACGACGTCGAGATCCGGAATTAGCTCCCGATGAGATATTCCTCGATGCGTCGAACCTTCCGGACTTCGACCGAACACGGCTCGAGGGCAGGCTCGAGAAACCGATTTCCCGGAAAACGTTCGTAGGCGTCGGTGTCGTAGTGGGCTTGGTCTTTTTCGCGCTTATCGCGCAGGCCGCGAACCTGGAAGTACTGAAAGGTTCGACGTATGCCCAGCAGAGCGAGAAGAATCGCTTGCGTCCCGGAGTTTTGTTCGCCGAGCGCGGCGCGATACTCGACCGCAACGGGGTACCGCTCGTCTCCAACGAAGCGGGTGACGACGGCGTCGTCAAGCGACTCTACAAGAGTCCGGGCTTCGCACATCTCGTCGGCTACGTCTCGTACCCGAAGAAAGATTCGTCCGGTCATTACTACGACACCGACATCACGGGCCTCGCCGGAATTGAAGCGGCATTCAACAGTACGCTCGCAGGTAAAAACGGAACACTTCTCGTAGAGGAAGACGCACTCGGCAAAACACGCTCCGAAGGAACGGTCGCACCGCCCGTGAACGGACAGAATCTCTCGCTTTCCATCGATGCTAACGCGCAGACCGCGTTCTACCACGCCATCTCACAGCTTTCGGATAAGATTCCGTTCCAAGGCGGTTCGGGAATTCTTATGGATGTTGAGACGGGCGAAATTCGCGCGCTTGTCTCGTACCCCGAATACGATTCGAACGTGCTCTCTTCCGGCGGTCCTTCTGAAACTATTGCGAGCTACTCGACCGATTCGCGTCAGCCGTACCTTGATAGGGCAGTGTCGGGTCTCTATACGCCCGGTTCGATCGTGAAGCCTATCGAAGCGGCGGGAGCGCTTACCGACGGCGTGATAACGCCCGAAACGACCGTCGTGAGTAACGGCTTCATTTCCATACCGAACCCCTATGATCCGAGTCATCCGTCCATTTTCAGGGACTGGAAAGTGCTTGGTGCGCTTGATACCCGCCATGCCATCGCATGGTCATCCGACGTATTCTTCTATTCTGTAGGTGGCGGATACGGTGCCGTGAAGGGTCTCGGTATCGAACGCCTGAAATATTGGTTCGAAACCTTTGGATTTACTTCACCGACGCACATCGAGCTCTCCCGCGAAGCGACCGGCTTCGTGCCGTCTCCCGCATGGAAAGAAAAGCAGTACAAAGAACCGTGGCGCCTTGGGGACACGTATCACACCGCCATAGGTCAGTACGACATGCAGGTAACCCCGATAGAGGCTGCACGCGCTATCGCCGCAATAGCGAACGGAGGAAAGCTCATGACGCCCACGGTGCTCGCGAATCAAACGCCGCAAGGGAAATCCATCGCGGTTTCCCCCGCCGCGCTCCAGGTAGTGCGTGAAGGCATGCGTATCGGTGCGACCGAAGGAACGTCGGTGGGTCTCTCCGACCTTTCGTTCGTGCACGTAGCGGGGAAGACGGGAACGGCTCAACTCGGTTTTCATAATGAGTACTACAACTCGTGGGCGGTGGGATTCTTTCCGTATGAACACCCGAAGTACGTATACGTTGTCGTGATGGAACATGGCCCGGCAGGGAATTTGCTCGGAGGTATCTATGCGGTGCATCAGGCGCTGAGTGAGCTGCATCAGACTGCACCCGAATACTTCCAGTAACTCCTTCGGGCAAATCGATACGGAAGTACGCGTCATCTCGTCCTGCGACTCGATGCGCTCGCTCTCACTGCAGCAAATTTGCACGCAGCCGCCTTTCGGCGTGCAAATTACCATGCTGCTGCAGTTCCGAGAGCCTTCCATATCGATTGCCCTCATCCGCGCGAGCACGATTATTTTATGTGCCCCAGTATCTGAGACAATTTCTAGCGTTCTACGGAAGAGGTAATTGCCAGAGCCTTCCGTATCGATTGTCCTCGTCCACGAGATAAGAGAGACATTGGAATAAAAGGTGTCAGACACCTTTTTGATTAAAACGTAAGAGCCAGCGAAGTGTGCTGGCTCTTTTGGTCTTAGTGAATCGGGCGTGGCGCCGTCGATAGAAGAACGATGATTTCGACGAAATTTACGATCGCAGGGACAGCACACGCCCACACTGTTTCGAACGGCGCACGGTCTTGTCGGACCTGACGCAGGAATACGAGCCAGATGACCATGCTGATGATGAATAGCATCAACATTGCCGAAAGTGCGAAGGAAGGCGACATCACCGCATCAAGCTGCTTCATAACCGTGCTTGGGCCCAAGGTCATCATCAGAGAGAATCCCATGGCAGCGGCATAGAGTACGTATCGCACGGGACGCGGTAGATTCGAAAGGACAATGGACATGAGGTGCTCCTGTGTTGCTGAGGGCAGTCTGCCGTATCAATGCCATTTATGCAAAATACGAAATAGAGAACGGCGTCGCTTGCGCGACGCCGTCTTTCCGTGACCATCCAGCTCTAGACAAGCTGAGACAGCAAAGCGACAACACCGAGGACCAGGATGAAAATCGCAATCTTCGTCCATATCGACATTCTCGACTTGGGCGTTTTTCCCCCCTTACCGTAGAAAGGTTCTCCTACGTCTTCGCGAGCCATGCTTCTCTCCCATGTCCGTTCTCAATTGACGGAACTTCCTAAGTGATACGCCTCGCGGCGAGTAGCGTCAAGGATTATTGACCAAGGGTCGGCGCAGGCGTATAGATACTCTGTTGGCCAGAACATAACACACCGCTCATGCTGGCAGTTCATGAGCGAGTAGGGAGCCCTCGGTGAAGGCGATGCCGTAAGCAGAGGCGACGTATATGTCAGTACCTTCCTTCATATATAGTAAAGACCTGGGTCACGCCTATCCCAGAGATACGGGGTCGAGGGTCTACGATCATGTACCGGTTAGCATTACACTCTACACCGTGCGTACTCAGTCCATGGAGCTGATCGGCGGTTCCAAACTTATCGCTCGACTTGACGGTGACCATGTCCGTTATTTCAACGGACCGCGCGGTGTTCGCTTTCCGACGGAGGTTGCCCACAGGCTCCAAACCCTGCGAGATGTACTGGATAATCCCGAAAAGCTTGCCTCCTTCTTCACCACCACTTGGTGGCCAGTCTCATTCAAGCTTGGCATGGTGGCGTTCCACGAAGAAGATGCGGTTCGCGATGCGTATCAAAGAGGATATCGTCACCGAGCGGACTATTCAAAAGGGCAATGGAAAGCTCTGGGTGAATATCAGGGGCGCTTGAGCGACGAAGAAGCCCAGGCCTCTTTGGCTGCAGCAATAGCTCGTGCGAGAAAATAGAAATACGGCGGGCTGCTTCGGCAGCCCGTTTTCGTATCCGATTGACGCGCAGGCGGCCTCCCGTACAATACACCTACGCTTACTTAAAACGCTGATTTACATGACCGACCAGGATACGATCGTGAGCCAGGAGAAGTTCGATGAGATGCTCGCGGAGCTCGAGAACCTTAAGACCGTGCGTCGCACCGAGATCGCTAAGAATCTCGAGTACGCTCGTTCCCTGGGGGATTTGTCGGAAAATGCAGAATATCAGGAGGCACGTGAACTACAGGCGGCTACCGAAGAGCGCATTCGCAAGCTCGAGGAGCTCGTCAAGCGTGCGCACATCATGACGGACGGCAAGAAGAAAGATGTCGTCGGATTCGGTTCGAACGTCATCATCAAGAAAGAGGGCAGCAGCGACGCGCACGAATACACCATCGTCGGTTCCGAGGAAGCCGACATGCGCGCCCGTAAGCTTTCCCACGTGTCGCCGCTCGGCGCCGCTATCATGGGCAAGAAAAAGGGAGAGGTGTTCACCTTTGAAACTCCGAACGGGAAGCAGACTTACTCTATCGAGAAGGTCGCATAACGAAAGGCTTGAAATTACTCCGTCTGCGTTGTTGCGGCAGCGCTCTCGCTCGTCACCGTACGCTTGTACGGCTCCTCGCTCGAGCTCGCCACGCCTAGTCCAGAGCAATTTCAAGCCTTCCGAGAAATTTGTGCGAACAGGAAAAAGGGCGGCCCATGAGGGTCGCCCTTTGACGTTGTTCGATTGCAACTAGTTGAGACGATGTTCGTCTCGGCGCGCTTTGCGGCGTGCACTTATGCGCATGTTCTTCTTTTCTTCCGCGCTCAGGTACGGTAGCGGTTCGAGGCGGCGAACAGGAACTCCGCAGAAGTCGTTGAAGGCTCGGATCATGCCACTGTAGTGCAGTTGGCGACCGAGGTTTTTGAAGACCATTTCATTCGGATCAAGCCGTCGCGGATTGATGCAGAGAATAGCGGACGCCGGCCGTAGCCAATCGTATTTTTCCATAAGCTTGTCGCGCTCGCGGTGAACCCTGCTCCCGTATTCGTAGTCTTCCGGCAGGAATCGAAAGTACTTGCTCGGAAAATCAATGAGCGGGGTAGTTACGAGCGGTACCGCGCCTGGGCGAAGTTTCTCGTTGCCGCCGATCGACTGCACCTCTCTTCCCACGTTCGTTTGTGCGATATGCAGGACCTGCAGACCGGCCTTATCCGAAAGGTTGGCGCTGAATACCGCCGTGGCACTGATACGCATATTCTTCTCTCCCTGGTTCTGAGCTTGTGCTCTGTGAAAGATCTTTTGGTCTACAACGGAGAATCCCGGCCATTTCTGGTCGGGATTCTCGCTTCAAATCTTCAGTTCTGCGAACTAGGAGACCTCAAGCGAAACCCCGACCGGCCGTAGAAGGCCGACGTAGACGAAGATCGCGAGGATCCAGGCGTTGAGGTTCGTTCGAGTCATTACTCATCTACTATACCTTTCACCCTTTTTGTGTCAAAGCGGGACCATTGCGTATGTGGATAACCATTCTGAAGGTGGGGTGAAGTGTCATATACTTCCATATAAGTGGGATGAAGTGGGAAGGCCGTTCTCTTCTTCTTTCGGCCGACCAAAAACTACCTACCTATACATCATGTTCATCGGAGAATACCGTCACACGTTCGACACCAAAAACCGCATATCGCTTCCGGCAAAGTTTCGTAAGGAACTCGGAACGAGCGTTGTCGTTACGCGCGGACTGGACCGATGTTTGTTCGTGTATCCCAAAGCTGCCTGGAAAAAACAAGCTGAACGAATTGCTATGCACTCCACGGGCGGAGCGGCAGGACGCGGTCTCTCGCGTCTCATGCTCGCAGGTGCGGTCGAAGCCGATGTCGACAGTGCGGGTCGCATTCTCATTCCCGATTTCCTTCGTTCCTTCGCCGCGCTCAAGGAAAAGAGCGTGGTTGCGGGCGTGAACGACCGCGTCGAGGTATGGGACGAAAAGGCGTGGGCCGTATACACCAAGGCGATTGAGCGCGATGCGGACGAATTCGCTGAGCGTCTAGGCTCCCTATAAAAGTATGGAACCGCGCCACGATACCGTATTCCTGAAAGAAGCAGTCGAGACCCTGGGTATTCGTCCGGGTGATGTTGCCGTCGACGGGACGCTCGGCGCTGCCGGCCACTTCCGCGATATGGCTATAGCGCTCGGAGCCTCCGGTACGCTCGTGGGCATTGATGCCGACAGCGCATCCATAGAACGGGCACAGAACGTCGTGAACGAACTGGGAAACGGCGGCCCTACGGTGCATTTGATAAACGACAATTTTCGCAATCTCGGTCGCATTCTTGATGACCTCAATCTCCCGTGCCTCGACCGTGCCCTTTTCGACCTTGGATGGAACGGCTTCCAGCTTGCGAATGGTCGCGGCTTTTCCTTCCGCGCAGACGAGCCGCTTCTTATGACCTACGGTGACCCGGCGACCGCCGAGACCACGGCCGCCGACATCGTGAACTCGATGCCGGAAGACGAACTTGCCGACCTCATCTTTACGCTCGGCGAGGAGCGCTTCTCGCGCGGCATAGCGCGCTCCATCGTGGAGACTCGCAAGAAGGCCCGCATTTTCACTACGCTCGCGCTCGCAGAAGCGGTGGAGCGCGGTACTCCCGGTTGGTACCAGAATCGCCGTCTGCATCCCGCTACGAAGACCTTCCAGGCGCTTCGCATTGCGACCAACGACGAGCTCGGCGCACTTCGCGAGGGACTCGCCGCTGCTATGGAGCGCCTTACCCAGGGCGGACGTATTGCCGTCATAACCTTCCATAGCATCGAGGACCGCATCGTAAAAAGCGCGATGAAGGACGCCGCGTACGCGGGCCAGGGAACCGTCATAACCCGTAAGCCGATAGTGCCGTCGTCCGAGGAACTTGCGGCTAACCCTCGCTCGCGTAGCGCGAAGTTGCGCGTGTTCGAGCGCTGCAACGGCGAGGGCGTGTGCATTACCAAAGAAACTAACGAATACCAACATGCGTAGCAAAGCGAAGAAGCGTCAGAGTCGAGGTGCATCCCTCGCGATGCCTGATCGCACCATAACGATGCTCTCGTTCCTTGCTGCAGGTATTTTCTTCGTGTATTTGGTGCTGGTCATCATCACGGTTTCGTACGCGACCATGCAAACCTCGCTTGCGGCCGAAGCCCGCACGACCGAAGGTGCCATCGCGCAGCTCGAGACCACCTACTACAGCGCGATATCGAAAGGAAGCGCGAGCACACCTTCAAGCGCGGGACTCGTCGCTCCGGTTGTGGTCGAGTACGCGGTCGCTAAGGCTCCCGGCCTCTCGTTCGCGGGCAGGTAGTATGCGGAGCGCGGTATGAGAAGGGAAGTTCGTCTCCGGCTGCGACTGCTATCCGGCGGACTCTTCCTGGTAGCGCTCCTGCTGGTTACCCGTCTCTATTTCGTACAGATAGTTCACGGTCGCGACTTCTCGCTTCGCGCTGACCGACAATACATAAGTTCGAGCCAAGAACTTTACGACCGTGGCAGCATTTATTTCACGCGCAAGGACGGCACGCTCCTTTCTGCTGCGGCGCTCGGTACCGGATTCACCGTTTCCATAAACCCGTCAAAGATAGGTAATCCGGAAACCGCCTACGCCGCCCTCAACGCCATCACCCCGGTCGATAAGGCAGCGTTCGATGCCTCGGTCGCGAAGACAACCGACCCCTATGAAGTGCTCGCCAAGCGCGTGCCGGAGGAAGCGGGAACCGCTATCGACGCTGCAAAGATAAGCGGGGTATCGGTGACGCGCGAACGCTGGCGCACGTATCCCGCCAGTACCGAGGCAGCGCAATCAATCGGATTCGTCGCGTTCGATAATGACAATACGCTCGCGGGACGATTCGGACTTGAGCGCTACTATAACGACGTGCTCGATAGGAATGCCGCAGGACTCTTTGGAAATTTCTTCGCGGAACTCTTCGCGAATCTCGATAACGTCGTAGTGGATGCGCGCGCTTCAAGACAGGGTGATTTGGTAACGACCATCGATCCAATCGTGCAGGAAAAACTCGACCAGATACTCGCAGCCACGAATGCGCAGTATTCAAGTCAGGAAACGGGGGGCATCATCATGGACCCGTCGACGGGAGAGATCATTGCGATGGACAGCAACCCCTCATTCGATTTGAACGACTTCACGCACGGTGACCCTGCTCATTTCGGTAATCCGCTCGTCGAGCATCAGTACGAATTCGGTTCCATCATGAAGCCGCTCACCATGACCGCGGGGCTTGATGCGGGCGTGATAACGCCAACGTCGGTGTACAACGACACCGGCTGTACCACGGTGAACAAAAGTACATTCTGCAACTACGATTTGAAAGCCCGTGGACCGAATACGCCGATGCAGGAGATTCTCTCGCAATCGCTCAACGTCGGTGCCGCGTTCATCGCTACCAAACTCGGGCATGAACGTTTCCGCACCTATTTCGAAAAGCTCGGTTTCGGTACCGAGACCGGCATCGACCTTCCGAGCGAAGTGCGCGGTGACATTCAGAACATCAAGAACAGTCCGCGCGACATCGAGTACGACACCGCCTCCTTCGGGCAGGGAATTGCGGAGTCGCCGGTGCAGATGATAAAGGCGCTCGGTGCGCTCGCGAACCACGGTGCCGTCGTCACGCCGCACTTGGTGAAAGCCATACGTCTTGAGAACGGTGTGACGAAGACGCTCTCGTGGGGCAAGCCTGAGCCGGTCTTTACTCCGGCCGCGGTCGAGGACACGACCCGCATGCTCGTGAAGGTCGTGGACACGAAGCTCGCGAATGGTACCCTCAAAATCCCGACCATGAGCGTTGCGGCAAAAACGGGAACGGCACAGATAGCGGGACCCGGCGGAAAGTACGCGGAAGGACTCTACTTCCACTCCTTCTTCGGTTATTTCCCGGCCTATGACCCGAAATACGTTATTTTGCTCTATACGCGCCAGCCGCATGGCGTTCAATACGCATCCGAGACCCTGACCCACCCTTTCATGGATTTAACGCATTTCCTGATAAACTACTACACTGTCCCGCCGGACAGGACCGCCGCCGGTAACTAACATGAAAAGCTTGCTTCGCATCACCTTCGCCGCCTTCCTTGCGCTCCTTGCGCGGGCAATTCTTCGCAAGTACAAGCCGAACATAATCATGGTTACGGGAAGCGTGGGGAAGACCAGCACGAAGGATGCGGTCGCCGCGATGCTTTCGAACCAGGGGCACATGCGAGCGAGCGAGAAAAGCTACAACAGCGAATTCGGCGTACCCCTCACCATCATCGGGATGAAGAATCCCTGGGCGAGTCCTGCCGCATGGCTCAACGTGTTCGAAGAAGCTATCGCACTTCTCGTGATGCCGAGCCATTACCCCAAGACGCTCGTGCTTGAAGTTGGCGCGGACCGCCCTGGCGACCTCGCGCGCATTCTGAAAATTGCGACTCCCGACGCCGTCGTGGTGACCCGACTCCCCGAAGTGCCCGTGCATGTGGAAGCCTATTCCACTCCCGCCGCGGTGCGCGAAGAGGAATTCGCTCCTGCCTATGCGCTCCCGACCGGTGCACCGCTCGTCATCTCCTCTCGCGACGAGCATGCCATCTCCATGGCGCGCAATACCCAAGCATCGACCACCGTATTCGGCTTCTCTCAAGAAGCCGATGTTCGTATCGACGAGCCAACCGTCGAAATGGTAGACGGTTCTCCCGTCGGCATGATAGCGACCGCGCATGCGCACGGCAGCGACTACGTTATACGCGCAAAAGGGGTTCTTGGACGCCCTCAGATACTTGCTCCCGCCGCAGCGTTCGCCATGGGCCTTGCCCTCAACGTGCCTGCCGAAGAAGCGCTCAGAGGTCTTGAGGACTATGTACCGCCCGCGGGCCGCGGCCGCATCCTTTCCGGGAAGAACGGCTCTCTGCTTATCGACGAGTCGTATAACGCGTCACCGGCTGCGGTCGAAGAAGCGCTCACGGCGCTGACGCTTCTTTCGACCGCAAAAAGAAAGATCGCCGTTCTCGGCGACATGCTCGAGCTCGGTCGCTATTCGGTTACGGAGCACGCGCGTATAGGAACGCTTGCCGCTCGCGACGTTGATATGCTCATCGCCGTCGGTTCTCGTTCACGTGCCATGTGCGCGGCGGCGCTTGATGCCGGTCTCACAAGCGAGCAAACCTATTGCTTCGAAAATGCAGCTGACGCGTCGGTAATGCTCATGAAGGAAGTGCGGGAAGGGGATGCCGTTTTGATAAAGGGGTCGCAATCCATGCGCATGGAGCGCATCGCAGAGCTGCTTCTTGCAAACCCGGAGGATACGAAACTTTTGGTACGACAGGAGAAGGAGTGGAAAGAGAAGGAATAATTTTTAAACAACGAGCCCCAAACCGGATGGTCTGGGGCTCGGCGACGATTTACAGCGACTCTATCCACTCACGCATATTCGAAAACTTTGGTGGAAGTTTGAACAGGTATAGGCAGCCGACCTTCGGATCCGGCATATGCAATACGCCGAATTTAACGCGTGCTACTTCGTAGTGACTCATGCGACGAAGCGTGTCGGAAACGGTTGCGTTGGCGTTGGTGAAGCCCCAGGTTGAAATACGTTTGGGTTCGAAACGGTGACGGGGATATCTTCCAACTGCAGCGTGTACATTCCCCTCGGCATCCATCAGCAACAGCTCACTAGGACCGGGCTCCAGATGAATATTGTTGACGAGAGTAACGCGACCTTCCAGGAAATCCGGCTGCATTTGGCGAATACTCACCTTGGATATTTTCGCCGGATTAGTGACCTCGAAGAGAAGCGGGAATTCCTGAAAGCAGGAAAGCACTTTTGGTAACAACATAGCAGCTCCTTCTGGCATCACGCCAGCATGTCAGTCTCGCATCACGCGAGACCTAGGAAACCGAAGGTACGGAATGTACAAACGGTCCATTTGGATTAAACAATATGTAGTATGAAAAATCAATGTTGTCATTTTTCCAAGGGTAGTAGTATTACGGTATGAAACGCAAAAAAACTCTTGGTACTGCGTGGCTCCGAATCCCTGCGCTCGGCCGTATTGGGATTTCAATGCTCGGGGGTGCCGTGGCAAGTGCTCTTGCAGGAGAGTATCTCTCATGGAGCTTTGCTCCACTGGTATTTTGGGATGTTACCGCAGCAATTGCTGTTACGGCGCTCTGGCTAAGTCTTCTACCCATGGACGCAGAAGATACCAAGAAGCACGCAACAACTGAAGACCCGGGAAGGGGTAGTGCCGACATCGTCATGATCGTTGCCGGCATAGCTAGTCTTGCTGCAGTAACCGTACTCCTTTTCGATGCATCCAAAGTGTCAGGTGTTACTCAAATGCTGGATATTGGTCTCGGGATTATAAGCGTAGTGGTCTCGTGGACAGTGCTGCATGTGATGTTCATGCTTCGGTACGCAGACCTGTATTTTGAAGAGAAGGGCAGTATCGATTTCAATACTAAGAAAGATCCGACGTATCAAGACTTCGCATACGTGGCATTTACTATTGGAATGACCTATCAAGTGTCCGATACCAGTTTAAAAACGTCCGCACTTCGAAAAGTGGCACGACGCCATGCGCTTCTTTCGTATGTTTTTGGAACGGCAATAATAGCTACCACCATTAACGCGCTTGCGGGCATTACGAAGTAGGGAAGTGTTGTAGCATCTTCAGCTTGACGGGAAGCTCACTGCGTTCGCGCATCGGTCACAAGTCAGGTACTCGTCGTCACTCGAACCTGCTCGCGACCCCGCCTCCCGGCACTCGTTGCTACTCGCGCAGCGGTCCGGCTTTCGATTCCCTTCACGGGGAAGCTCGCGGACTCGCGCATCGGTCACCCATAAATCCCTGCTGGGATTTTGGTCGACCCCGCCTCGTCGCCGACGCTCCTGCGGCTTTCGATTCCCCCGACGCAAAGCTCCCAGCTTTGCCTGAGGTCACAAATGCAAAAGCCGCCTTTCGGCGGTTTGCATTTGTGACCTCACGGGGAATCGAACCCCGATTTGATCCGTGAGAGGGATCTGTCCTAACCGTTAGACGATGAGGCCGTCGTGAAAGAGTTATACCAGATAATGGACCAGAGTTCTAGGATTTCCTTGGTTTAATTTGGCGTATACTGACCCTATGAAACGAGTGCTCGCGTTCACACGGACATATTGGCTATACCTTCTTCTCGGGGCCGTGCTATTCGCCCTGGGCGTAGGGCTCGGGTGGTACCTGTCGGCGCAAACCAAGGCGGCGCCTTATCGTTCGGTTCGAGAAATCTCTTCGGAATATAAATTTATTTCGCCCTTTCTCTATCTTGAGGTGCCGGAAAGCACGCAACCGCAAATGGTGTCTTTGAAGAAGGAATTTCAGCAGGCAGTAGACCAGGCCCTCGCGAGCGGGAACGCCACCGATGTTTCCATCTACTTCAGGGACATGAATACGGGACGCTGGACGGCGATTAACCGCACCCATACCTTCGCGCTCGCAAGCATGCTTAAGGTAGTAACGCTCATGACCGTGCTGCATGCAGCGGAGGCGCACCCCGATACGCTTTCGAGTCACATCACGATCTCGCCCCAGCTGGCCCAGAAAGCAGTACCGCAAGCGTATTTCCCTCCGGCGCACCCCATTGCAATCGGTGTTTCTCAATCGCTCGAGGAGGTGTTTTGGCATCAAATAGTGGAATCCGATAACACCGCCGAAAATGCCCTTGAGTCGTACATCGGACTCGATGCCATTAAGGAAACGTACAAGGATCTGGGACTGCCGCTTGCGCCTGACACGACCACTGACGCCGATACTGCTCAAGAATATTCACATATATTCCGTGTCCTCTATAACTCCACCTATCTTTCTCGTGCTAATTCCCAGGCGGTACTCGATCTACTTTCGCGCACGACCTTCGATGCGGGACTCGTGGCGGGCGTACCGCCCGGCACGACGGTAGCTCACAAGTTCGGAGAAAACCTCGTGCCTGAAGGCACCGCTTCATCGTCACCGGTTATTTCGGAGCTGCATGACTGCGGCATCGTGTATTACCCCGATCACCCTTATTTTATGTGTGTCACTACCAAGGGCTCCGATTTCCCAACACTCGCGAACGTTATCAAGGACATTTCCGCCATTGCGTGGAAGGGAGCGCAGGCCATTAATCCGGAGTAAGCAATTGCTGCAGCGTGATCGGGAAGGGGTACCGCTACCTTCCTGTACGGCTCGTGAACGCTACCGTTTGATTTTGGTACGACGAATGGACAGGGCAAGCGCCCTCGTGCCAAGGCGTTTACCGATTCGACCTGCAAGCGAACGCATATAGGTACCGGAACCGCACTCGACCTTTAGTTTCAAGATTTCATACTGCCGCTCGGCTTCGAATACCTTTGCCCAGCTCCTTCGAACGTCAACGATGCGGAAATCCGCACCCAGCGCTTTGGAAGGTTCAGTGCTCACGGGTGCGAGCGCCAGGAGGGTCTCGATTCGTTCCTTAAGCGTCGTGTTCGATACCGTCCTGAGCCCTTTGAGTACGATGCGATGAATTGTTTCTTCGTGCGTGGGTAGTTCAATAGTGTCGAGCGTTCCTTCGAGTGCGTATAAAAAAAGTGGCTTGCCGTTTACCGTCTTCGAGGAATAAATAGGGTAGGGAATAGTGTGCGTTCCAACTTCGGTTTGCAGAACGGCCTTAGCTGCAATTTTGGTAATCGTCGTTTCGCACTTGCTGGCTTCTACGATGCCCAAGATGTCGCCGGTATCGCTTCCGATATCGAGCAGCACTTCAATCTCATAGGTCTTATCGAGCTTCGTATATTCAGTCTGACGTTTGCACTCCTCACCCAGAAGCACGAGAAGTTTGCCCGAGGCCATCGGGTCAAGCCGTCCGGCGTAGCTTGCCGGCACGTCCTTATAGCGCGGGTGGCGCGCTTTCCAGTCTGTAAGAGCCTCCAGAGGCGTCTCGCCGATTTTCTTCGTGAGCATCACGGTCTTTCTCATAGGGTCATAGTACTAAAATGTGGACACCCCGATAAGCGTTCTGCTCGTCGGGGTGTCATGGCGGTCAATCCGCATTCGGGAAGACCAGGTCGGTGGTGACGCCAAAGTGTATGTGCACGAGACCGACGAGAGCCCACATCGACAGGAGGGGGTCGCGCGAGTCCTCGCAGACGTAGCCTTCGATGCGAAGGCCGTGGTGGT
>JAQBRK010000015.1 GCA_028286505.1 Parcubacteria group bacterium | reverse complement strand
TGGAAGCCATGTGGCTCAAGACCAAGGAAGACAAATACTATCGGCAGCTGCGCTTTTGGACGAAGGTATTCATCCTTACGTTCGCGATAGGTACCGCGACGGGCTTTCCGCTTGAATTCGAGTTCGGTACGAACTGGGCGAAGTTCTCGACCGCGGCAGGGGATTTCTTCGGTAATATTCTCGGATTCGAATCCACCGTCGCGTTCGCGCTCGAGGCCGCGTTCCTCGGCATCTTCGTATTCGGCTGGAACAAGGTGAACAAATGGATGCACTTCTTCGCGAACCTCATGATATTCGTGGGCGCTACCTTATCCGCCTTCTGGATCATGGCGGCGAACTCCTGGATGCAGGTACCCATCGGTGTGCAGGTGGTGGACGGCAAACTGCTCGTGACCGACTATCTCGTCGCCATCTTCAATCCGGATACGATGGTCTCCTTCCTGCATATGTGGGTGGCGTGCGTGGAATCGACACTCTTCATGATGCTCGGCATTTGCGCATGCGTGCTGCTTTCAAGGAAAGCCTCGCAGCCGGTGCGTGAATTCTTTCTTGCAACCTTTAAATACTGTCTCGCGCTCGCCATCGTCGTGACGCCGCTCCAAATCGGGCTTGGCGACCTCTCGGGTCTCACCATCGGTCACTACCAGCCCGCGAAGCTCGCGGCGACCGAACTGCACTGGGATACGAACGCTCCCGGCGTGGGAGCGTCGTGGGCACTGCTTGCGTGGCCGAATGCAGAAGGCACCGGTAATGCGTTCGAAGTGAAGGTACCGAATGTGCTCTCAATACTCTCCACCCACACCCTTACGGGACAAGTGCAGGGACTCAACGATTTCAATGCGAACGACCGCCCGAGCCTTATTAATGACATCACGGTCTTCTATTCGTTCCGCACTATGGTCGCGTGCGGCATGATCATGTTTCTTCTTATGCTCCTTGGTGTCTTCTATTGGAAAAAAGGTTTGCTCTCGGTCATGCGGGTAGGGAAGGACCGGCTCTTCTGGTGGCTCTTCGTGCTCGCCACGCCGCTCGGCTTCATCGCGACCGAAGCCGGGTGGATGGTGCGCGAAATAGGTCGTCAGCCCTGGGTGGTGTATCACTTGCTACGAACCAAGGAAGGACTCTCACCGGGCCTCAGCACCCATGCGGTCGCCGCGACCACGGGAATCTTCACGCTCATTTATATCGTCTTCGGCGCGCTTTTCGTTTACTTCCTCTGGAAAATAGTCGTAAAGGGTCCTGACCTTACCTCGGATATATAGCTAACGCCGCCTGTTCACCCTTCGGTTACTGGGGCGGCGTATGCGTCGCTATGTTCGGGCGAACAGCTTCTGGTGTCCTGCAAGGTATCCGAGCATATTCGTTTGGAGCGAGGTGCCAAAGAATCTCCAGACGTTCTTCTCGAAGAAGAAAATCCCAGCGCCTTTCTCTCCGTGATACACGTCCTTTCCTGCAGACGGAAGTGAAAAGGTGACCTCCATGGCTACCCGTTCGCTGCTCAAATCGGCAGCGTAGAGTCGGAACCTAACCCTTGTGTTCCAGATCTTGAATAGTCCAGACAACTCACGTTCGGCAGGTCTCGGAGTTTCGTACAGGCCGGTCCCGCTGAAGTCCATACAGATATATACGGGCACCGCCTCTTCGAGTTTCAAGTGCTCGATCAGGCGGTCGACCATCATCTCGAGTAAGGCGACGGCCTTAAGATCGAGAGCATCAAACGACTTCTTCTCAGGGTTCATGGGTCTCTCCAATCGCTGGAGTGTACATCCGGAAAGGATTCCCGGAGGACCAGCATCGCGCTGGATTTCAGGCCTCAAAGTACCTATAGAAAATAATTTTGTCAAAAGCAGAACGCCTCCGTGCGATACTTCTTCCATGGAGTTTCTCACCGATCCCGTTCTCGCAACGCTCTGGTTCGCAGCCATTTGTCTCATGGTCGCGCTCTATATTCTCCTCGATGGCGCCGATCTCGGTCTCGGGGTGCTTTCGCTTCTTCCCATAAAGGAAGACGAGCGTTCGCTCATGATGCACACGATGGGCCCCATATGGGACGCGAACGAAACCTGGCTCATCGTTGCCGCCGGCATGCTCTTCGGCGCATTCCCAACCGCCTACGGCGTTATTCTCTCCGCGCTCTATATTCCCGTGATGGTCATGCTCTTCGGACTCATCTTGCGTGCCGCGTCGTTCGAATTCCACGCGTTCTCGGTGAAGAAAAGATTGTGGAGCCTCATGTTCGGTGTCGGTTCCTTGCTTGCGGCGGTGGGGCAGGGGCTTGCGGTGGGCGGCCTTCTTTCGGGTATACAAATTGCCGATGGCTATTTCGCGGGAACCGCATTCGATTTCATCACGCCGCTTTCGCTTATCGTTACGGTGGGTGTCGTTATGAGCTACGTGTTCGTGGGCTACGCGTTCCTTATCAAGAAGACGGGGAAGGAGACGAAGCCGGGCACCTTTATGCGCATCCTCATTACGGGAGCTATCACCGGAGCAGCACTTCTTGCCGCCACGCTCTTCCTCCCCTCAAGGAGCTATCTCTTCTTCGCGCGGTGGACGATGTACCCGACCAATTATGTTCTCTTCGCCATTGCGGGCCTCATCGGCGTCTTCTCGCTCTGGGTCATTATCCTCGTGTTCCGGAAACACACTGGCGGTAATCTCCATACGCTCTGCATGATCATTTTCATTCTCGCTATGCTCGGCATGCTGGTCGGCATATTCCCGTACGTCATCCCCGGGTCGCTCACCATCTTCGAAGCAGCCTCGAGCCGACAGACACTTGAATTCATGCTCTTTGGTCTCGGGCCGCTCATTCCCATAGTCCTCGCGTATAACTTCTATCTCCATAAAGTGTTCGGCAGAAGCGACCATCCGAACCGCTCGGAAGCGTACGGAGAATAAATGGACAGTAACGGAAACATAGCGATGCATCGCTATGTTTCCGCCTAGGTTTTATACAAAGAATAGGAGACGGGGTAATTGCGTTACTGTCGCGTTGAGTATGAACGTCTCTCTCAAGTGCGGGAGTGTGGTTGACAGGAAGACTATTTTATGCATAATAAAGTTACTACGCGTTGCACGGCTAGCAGCCGTTTTCCCCATTTTTTTGGGTGAGCAAAGGGCGTATTCGTTCCTTTCTTCACCCGCATTCGCCTCAAGGAGGGGCACTCTATGACGCACGCTTGGAATGACATGACACCGGCAAAACAGAAAAATGCCATCATCATCGGCACCGCGCTGGTCGCTCTCATCGCTATCGCGGTCATCCTGCTTTCGACGCCCAAACAACAGACCTGGCATCGGCCGGCCGCCGCTTCGGTGACTTACACCGTCCTGCGTGGTCAGGATCTCGCCACCATCGGCGACATCCACGGGCGCGTTCCGGGCCTGATGCTCGCGGCGTTCAACGACAGGGAGCTCGGCGCGCACTTCAACGACAGCTGCACCGGGAAGAACTGGCCGCGGCCGGGCGCTTACTACTGCAACACCCGTCTGAACATCGCCCAGGCCAGCACGCTCGACCCCGGCCAAAATCTGCGCATCCCGGACGTGTCCGCCATCCCGGCGGACATCAACCGGACCGTGGAGCGGATCGGCAGGACGACCCATGCGGCCATCCTCGTCGATGGCGGCCCGGGGCGTCAGAAGAATCTGGACACCGCCGTCCAGTACAATCTGGCGCTCGACCGTCAGGGAAAAACTCTCGCGCCGATCTGGATCTACACCCGGACCGGCATGGTGGAGTACCGCAACGAGTCGGGTCTGTGGCGCTTCAACGTCAAGTGGCCGGGGCTTCCGGGCGCACTCCACGCGCTCGAGACGCAGCCGATCGACCTGATCGTCCTCGTCACGGATTCCCTCGACCCGAACCTCCTGCCTCTCACCAGTACCACGCCGGTCATCGGCTTCTGTCAATCCTCGGGCTGTCAGCCGCAGATGGCCAAGATGGTCAAGGTCTTCAACAAGGCCGACCGTCAGAAGGGCAGCTGGGTGGTGCCCTTTACGGGCTGATTGCGAACGAAGAACGACTCAAAGGCCGGACCTCTGTTTTCTCACGAAAACATGTCCGGCCTTTTTTATAAATGCGTGATCATGTCGTCCTTAATCGCGGCGAACGAGCCGTTCACTTTTTTCCCGGGATTAAAGATGTTCTGCGGGTCGAATATCTTCTTCGTCTCGAGGAAGAGTTCAACTATTTTGGTACCGAACATAAGAGGGAGATACGGTGTGCGAATGATGCCGTCATTGTGCTCTCCCGTAGTCGAGCCGCCGTATTTAATGACGAGCTCGTACACTTTGGGAGATAGGTCGAGAATTATCTGACGAATCTCGGGCTTGGTGAGATCCATGAGCGGGATGATATGAAAGTTACCGTTCCCGATATGGCCCGCTATCGTATAAATGAATTTGTCCCTATAGAGATCGAGCAGGGCATTCAATTCCGGCAGGAATTGCGGATAGGAGTCAGGTGGTACGACGAAGTCATCGATGAAGGGGGCCGCGTAGAGGCCGTGCACGTTCTTACGCAAGAGAGCGAAGCTTTCGCGACGCACCACCCAGTACTTCTCCGCGGAACGTTCGTCCTTCTTTATCGAGGTTTGCAGGCCGAGGTCTTTGAGCGCGTCCGATGCTTTCTTCGCCATGGCGAGCGCTTCCGCATGCGAGTCTTCGGAAAACTCGGCCATAAGCACGAGCTTTGGTACGCCACCCTCGAGGACCATCGCCATCTCGGGAAGGAATGAAATCCCCAAGCGCGCAGCGCGCGCTAGGCCCATCTGCGAAAGCATCTGCGGCATGAACTTCACTGCGAGTTTGAAGGTCTGGTCGTCGTAGCTCTCGAAGCTTTCCGGGTTGAAGGGAAGTACGCGGCGCACTATCTCAGGGAGGGTATCCAGATCCTTGAGGAACACCACGAGCATGGAGCGATAGCCTTGCTGCTTCACGAGCTTCAGCTTCATCTTCGTAGTGAGTGCAAGCGTTCCCTGCGCGCCGCAAATGAGCTTCGCCAGGTTGAAGGTGCCGTTCTCGATGTCGAATACGTCCCAGAGCGCGTAGCCTGCTGAATTCTTAGAAACCTTCGGCTTCGCTGCCGCTATCGCATCGCGATTATCGATGATGAGCGCTGACATCTTGCGATAAATATCTCCTTCGAGCGTGTTGAGCTTCTTCTTTTCCTCGAGCTCGTCCGGGCCGAGTGCTTTAAAAGTCGTAAGGGTCCCGTCTGCAAGAACGACATCGACTTCCTCGACGTACCGTTCGGTCTTTCCGTATTCGAGCGTGCGTTCGCCGCCGGAGTTGTTATTCAAAATGCCGCCCATCGCCGCTATTTCGCGCGAGGCCGGATAGGAGGGAAGGATCTGATCACCTTTGGCGAGGGTTTGTTTCTCGAAGTCCCGGTAGAATACGCCTGGCTCGGTAATGGCGTACCCGTCGCCGACTTCGATGACCTTATTCATGTATTTCGTGAACACCGCGAGCACGGAATGCGTGAGCGGGCCGCCCGACATATCGGTACCGGCCGAGCGCGCCGTAACCGAAACGTCTTCTCCTGTCGCTTTTGCAGCGCTCACTACTTTCACGAGCGCTGAAACGTCTTTCGCGTCTTTCGGGTACACGACCACGGAAGGTGTGCGCGTGAACACGCTCGTATCGCGACTCATCTTCATGAGTGTCGCGCTGTCGTTAGTTACGTCGCCTATGATTGCCTTCGCAAGGCGTGATTTCAAATCATCCATTGGAAATTAGTATAGCGCGATGAAAAACAAAACCGCCGTCGTATCAATCGCAAAGTGCGAAAGATACGAACGGCGGCTGGCCTAGTTGGCCGGAACCTCTGGAGAAGAGCTGAGGAGGCGTTTGCAGCGAGCGGCGGTGTTTCGGATGGCGACGATCTTGGTGACGCCGTCGTTGAGTGCAGACTCGGCGTAGAACGAATTCCCAGTCGCTTTTTTGGCTACTAGATACTCGGCGGCCGCTTGCGTGATGGCGAGATCTTGGACTCGCGGCGTAAGCTCGACGAAGGTTTGGCAGGTTTCTTTCACCTGCTTGGTCTGCATGTCGAGGGCATCGAGTTGAGTCGCCAGATCTTTGGTGATCGCCATCATGTGAAGCGTTAGCGATTCGAACTGAATCCGTTCGTTGACTTCTTCGAGCCGTCGCTGAGCTTCGTCGAGCTT
Source organism: Parcubacteria group bacterium (assembly GCA_028286505.1). Lineage (GTDB taxonomy): Bacteria > Patescibacteriota > Minisyncoccia > Phycocordibacterales > Phycocordibacteraceae > C7867-001. The sequence continues at coordinate 106 of JAQBRK010000015.1, read as the reverse complement.
TCGCTCATTGAGGGCGCCGGGACCCCAGGGGCTGGGGAAGACGGGCTGATCGGCGGCGAAGGCAGGCGACGCGATGGTCAGAGCGGCAACGGCCGCAATAAGCAGA
>JAQBRK010000029.1 GCA_028286505.1 Parcubacteria group bacterium | reverse complement strand
TCTGTTCGGACGACTGCAAAGCGCTATGTACGACGTCGTAGTCATCGGCGGCGGAGCCGCCGGTATGATGGCAGCGGGTCGCGCCGCGGAGCGGGGGAAGAAGGTGCTTTTGCTCGAGCGTAATAAGAGGCTGGGAGAGAAACTCCGGATTACGGGAGGAGGACGCTGCAATATCACGAACGCCGAACAGGAAGAGAAAAAACTTCTCGCGAACTACGGGAAGTCGGAACAGGCGCTTTATTCGCCGTTCTCCGAATTCGGCATGCGCGATACCTTTTCGTTCTTCGAGGCGCACGGTCTGCCGCTTACGGTCCAGGCCAATAATCGTGCGTTCCCTGAATCGGAGAACGCGACCGACGTAGCACATGTTTTCGAAGCCTATCTGCAAGACACGGGCGTAATCGTACAGAAAGGAACCGGCGTGGAGAAAATAGTGGTCGAGAACGACAAGATTAGTCACGTTATCGCTGCCGGAAAAAAGACCGAAGCGCATTCCTATATTCTCGCAACCGGCGGCCTCTCACACCCGGAAACCGGTTCAACGGGAGACGGCTTCGGGTGGCTTTCAGAACTCAAGCATTCGGTCGAGAAACCGACACCGACCATCGTGCCGCTAAAAGCGAACGAGGCCTGGATAAAGAAACTTTCCGGAAAAAGCGCATCCGACGTGAAGATCACGTTCTACGTGAACGGTACGAAGAAATTCTCGAAGAAAGGGAATATTCTCTTTACGCACTTCGGGCTTTCAGGACCTACTATCCTGAACTCGGCGGGCGCAGTCGGTGATCTGCTCTATGAAGGATCGGTTACTGCCATCATTGATCTCCATCCTTCCATGGACGTTGGAATCCTAGACCGCCACATCACGAGCGTTTTCGACGGGAATAAGAACAAGCTTCTGCGTAATGTATTCAAGCAATTCGTCCCGGCAGGCACAGGTGACGTACTGCTAACCCTTCTTCCTACGCTCGACCCTGAAACGAAAGTGCACAGCGTCCGTAAAGAAGAGCGCCGCCTACTAGCGGAACTCCTCAAGGCGCTCCCGGTGACCATCGAGGGACTCATGGGATTCGAGCGTGCGGTCGTTGCCGATGGCGGACTCGTACTTTCCGAAGTCGATATGCGCACCATGCGCTCGAAGAAATACGAGAACCTTTTCGTCATCGGCGACCTGCTTCATATCACGCGCCCCTCCGGCGGCTATTCGCTGCAGCTCTGCTGGACCACCGGCTACGTCGCGGGAAGCAACGCCTAACGCAGCTTCAGAAAACCCTCAGATTGCCTGGGGTAGTCTCAAGTGGTAGAACCTATAGATGACTGACGTAAAAAACAAGTTTCCAATCCTCGCGGGCATCTTGCTCGCGATACTCCTTGCAGCGATGGACCAGACCATCGTGGCGACCGCCATGCCCGAAATCGTCCGGGAGCTCCACGGCCTGGAGCACCTTTCCTGGGTCTTCACCGCGTATATGCTCGCGTCTACCATTACCGTACCTATATATGGAAAGCTCTCCGACCTCCTCGGCCGTCGCACGCTCTACATCGTCGCCATCATCATCTTCCTCCTCGGCTCGATCCTCTCGGGAGCGGCACACACCATGCTTCAGCTTATTCTCTTCCGCGGCATACAAGGCATCGGGGGCGGAGCCATCATGGTTACCTCCATTGCGCTCATTGCTGATATCTTTCCGCCTGCCGAGCGTGGGAAATGGATGGGTATCATCGGAGGTGCATTCGGCATCGCTTCCATAGCGGGCCCGCTTCTGGGGGGATGGATTACCGACAACGTTTCGTGGCGCTGGGTGTTCTACGTGAACATTCCGCTCGCCCTTATCGCTATCGTGGTTCTTTCCCTTACGCTCCCGAAAATCGCACGCAAGGTTGAAAAGGTATACATCGATTATCTCGGCGCCTTTCTCCTGATGACGACGCTCGTACCGTTCTTGCTTGCGGTGGTGTGGGGCGGCAGCACCTATCCATGGGGAAGCGGCGAGATACTCTCGCTCTTCGGTATCGCTTTCATTTCGCTCTTCTTCTTCGTGTGGCGGGAAGAAAGCATCAATGAACCGATTCTTTCGCTTCGCTTGTTCGGGAATCGTGCGTTCACGCTCTCCGTCCTTGCGACCTTGCTTACGGCTGCAGGAATGTTCGGGGCCATACTTTACATCCCGCTCTTCTCGCAGACCGTACTCGGCTCTTCGGCGACCGGTGCAGGACTCGCTCTCACACCTATGATGCTCGCGCTTGTGGTAGCTTCGGCCACCTCCGGACAGATAGTCTCGCGCACGGGCCATTATCGCTATATCGTCATCGGCGGCATCGCGCTCTCCGCTATTGCCGTCTACCTTTTCTCGACCATAGGACCCGAAACCACCACGCTCGGTCTCTCGCTTCGTATGGTGCTGCTCGGCCTCGGCCTCGGTCCGACGATGTCGATATTCAACATCGTCGTACAGAACGCATTCGATGCGCGTCGTACCGGTGAAGTTACCGCGGCCGTACAGATGTTCCGTTCCATCGGCGGTACCATCGGTACCGCAATACTCGGCGGCGTGATGAACGCAGAACTTGCACATCGCCTTGCTTCGGGCGCATCTCAAGCGGTCGCGTTCAGTGGGGCAGTTGACCGTGTCTTCTTCTTCGGAACCTTCTTCCTGGTAACCGCATTCGCGCTCGTACTCTTCCTTCCCCAGCTCGCGCTCCGCAAATCCAATCGTCCCAAGCTTGAAGAAGCAGGTATCGAACTGGAACAGAACTTGGGTCATACCGACATGGCTCATTCCTCAAGCTAGCCTGCGATGTCCGACGCAACGTACCATGTCTATCTGCTTGAATGCGCTGACGGTACGTTCTATACGGGCATTACAACCGACCTCGAACGCCGCGTAACGGAACACAATACGACGCTCAAAGGTGCGCGCTACACGAAAGCGCGGCGTCCCGTGAAGCTGGCCTATAGCGAAGCCAGTTCGTCGCGCAGCGAGGCCCAAAAACGTGAATATGCCGTACGCACGCTCTCGCGGGAAGAAAAACAAACGCTAATCGCGCAAGGGAACGTATAGGGAGGAAGGTCTTCATCTTCGGTCCCGGTAGCTCGTGCTAGCATTTCGTTATGGAAATCAAACCGTTTTCAGTCCTTGTACTAAATGCCTCGCTCAAGCATGGAACGGACCCGTCAAATACCGAAGAGGTAACGAACATGGTCCTTGCGCAGATGGAGACTCATGCGCCCATGACAAAAGAAACAATACGTCTTTCGGATACAACTATTCCCGTTGGCCTTAGCTATCGTGAAAGCGAAGGCGACGAGTGGCCCTCGATTGTCGAGAAGATACTAGCTGCAGATGTTCTCATTTTCGCCACGCCCATTTGGTGGGGAGGTCGCTCAAGTCTCATGCAACGCGTCATAGAACGCATGGACTCTTTCGACGAAGGGAGCGTTCCCCAGGGTCGCGACGCACTGCTCAATAAAGTTGCGGGAATTGTCATTACAGGCAGCGAAGACGGCGCACAAGCGGTGCTTGCCGGAATGATGGAAGTGCTTACGTTCATGAAACTAACGCTTCCGCCGGAGTGCTGTACGTATTGGGTAGGGGAAGTAGGGATGGATCCGAAGACGGATGCGGAGCGCCGCCGGAAGAATCCTGCGGTTGAACATATGGCTGCGAACACCGCAAAGAATCTGATGTACTATGCGCAGCTGTTGCGGAATAACCCGCAACCTAAAGGAACATGATCAATCTCCTTACGTCGTTCGGTGAATTCCTTATAAAAATCGGGTACAGCATCATCAATTTCTTTTCGGCATGACCACTATTCTTCATACGGCTAAGGAACGAGGAGGAGCCGATCATGGCTGGCTTAAGACCCGCCATAGTTTCAGCTTCGCGCATTGGTACGAGCCGACGCGCATGGGGTTCGGCGCACTCCGGGTCATCAATGACGATTGGATAGCTCCGCATGAAGGCTTCGGAGCGCATTCGCATAAGGATATGGAAATTATCACCCTCGTCATGCAGGGAACGCTTACGCATGAGGACAGTATGGGAACGCTCGGAGTGATCTCAGCCGGTGACGTCCAGATAATGTCGGCGGGTACGGGCGTGACCCACAGCGAGCGAAACGACGGAGACGAACCGCTCGAGCTTTTCCAGCTATGGATAGAAGCGAAGGAAAAGGGAATAGCACCCCGCTATGGGCAAAACGAACTGCATCTTTCGGAACAGGGTCCCGGCCTTACACTTCTCGTCGCTCCGCTCGACACGCCTGAGGTTCTGACCATCAATCAAGACGCCTACATTTACTACGGCACCCTAGACGAGACGCATCCTTTGGAATACGCGCTTCATGCGCCTGCGAATGGGGTCTACGTTTTCGTTATCGACGGAACGCTTACGGTCGCAGGAGAAACACTTTCACCACGCGATGCACTGGGTGTAACCGACGCTACGTCGCTTTCACTGTCTTCTTCTTCGGTATCGCAGTTTTTACTCTTCGAGGTTCCGATGTCATAGAAGGTTGATCAATAGGACACCAGTACGCCCAACGTTCCCTTCGACCTGTCTTTTCCTTTATCAATTTATTTCCGCAGTACGGACAGGTACCGCGGCCATGCACTTTCAGATTCTTTCGGAGAGCGAATTTTTTGCGCCACGCCAGGAACTGTTTCGAGAACGCGCGCGCCTCAGCCACCGTAGCAGCAAGTTGCTTCGGCTTGAGCTCACATATCTTCGTGCGCGGATTCAGCTTTACGAGCGAAAGCACCTCGTTCTTTATGATGTTACCGACACCGGCGAATATTTCCTGATCAAGGAGGATATCCGCTATTTCTTCATCAGGTTGCGCCTTTGCTAAGTTCCTAACCT
>JAQBRK010000001.1 GCA_028286505.1 Parcubacteria group bacterium | reverse complement strand
TTAAATAATCTCAAACGAAAGACGAGTGATAAACTGCAGGGGCTACCTAGTATGGAAAGAGACACTTCCCGCTCTTTGTTCGTTGAACTCCTTACTTGCCTGATTCTTACGGGCGTTTTGTTCATATCTTTTCCACTTTCACCCGCGTTCGCTGCGCTTACCTGCTCGGTTACCACAGCAGCGGCGTGCACGAGCCCCGCAGTCGTGGTGTACCGCATGTCCGCAACCTCTAATGCGCATGCCGAGCTTCCATCGGGAACTACTCCCGCGTACGACGCGAACGTCATGTGCTGTACCGGCGTCACAGGGCTCGGCAATAGCTGCAGCGGCAACTTCGGTACCGTTCTCAAGCTTCAAGCCACGACTAACTCGCATGTAGGAATCAATACGAGCAGCTATACGAATCCGGTATGTCTTTCCATCAGTTCAGGAACGGTCACCATAAGTTATGCGTCGTCCGGAGTAAATACCTGTAGCGCGGGGCTTACTGTCGTCGGCTCCTCGGACGCTAATACGACCGGAAGCCCGGATAACGCGCACGTATATGGCACGAGTCCTGCATTCGGGTCGGCAGCCATTTGTGCGAGCGTGGTTTCTAACTCGCTTACGTTCACTACCGACTCGGGTACGGAAACCCTGCCGAACCTTTCTCCGGGTACGCTCGTTGCCACGACGAGCATTCTCACGACGAATACCGGCAACGCAACGGGATTCAACGTGACGGTGATACGCACGAACGCCGCTGCGACGCTGCTACGAACGGGGGATACGACCGTTACATTCCCGGATAAAACTGCATGGTCGGCTCCGGCGGCAACGACCACGACGAGCGCCGCAACCGCATCAACAACGCAGGCTCAGACGCTCCAATTCCGAATTCGCTCGGCCGGTACCGACACTCCCAACTACGCGAGCGCATGGTGGGGGACCGATGATACGACCGTGAACGCGCGCTTTGCGGGATTCCCGGTAACGGCACAAACCATCATTAACCGTTCAACTATCGCGTCCACGGATACCTTCGCGCGCGTCCTGTATAACGTCGACGCTCCAGTTACCCAGAAGAGCGGTGCGTACACGGGTGACGTGACCTATTCCGCGACCGCGAATCCGTAACTCCTTACTGTGGATAAGCATCGATTCCGCGCATCATCGCGATACTGCATGCTATAGTTTTGGTAACACAACCATAAAATTACTATGAAGAAACTAGCCGGAGTACTCGCACTTTCGAACGATCGTTCCGATACTATTGCAATCTTGCAGGCACTCATCGCAACGCTGCTCATCTTCTCTACGATGCTTTTCGCCGCACAGGCCTATGCAGCCGCCGTTACGCTCTCGGTAACCGTGCAGACCTCCTTTTCCTTCACGGCCGTAACGAACGCCGGAGACCAGTTTCCGGCGCTTACCCCGGGCACGTACGTGTGGGCTACCACCACGCTTGCCGTAACCACGAACGACGTCTCGGGATGGACGGTACAGCTTGCGGGCGACAACAGAGCAACAGGAAACAACCTCCAATCAGGTGTTAATTCGATTACCGACCAAACCGAATGGGTACCGAACGCAGCAACATCTTCCCCGGGAAACGCTGTGATTCGTACGGGTCTCACGAACTCGGGTAACGTACTCGCGTTCCGCGTCATGACCGCCTCCACAACTAACAGTTCCGCCTTCACGTCGACTAGCTGGTGGGGCACGACTGACGCCGACGGTACCGCTAAATTCGCGGGTATCGCCTCCTCGACCGTTCAGCGCACCATCGGCAACGCCGGAACAGGCTCCTATAGCGCGTCACAGCACCTTAATACGGTCATCTACTACCTGAATGTATCTGCCTCCCAACCGACGGGAACCTACACCGCTCCGCTTACCTTCACAGGTGTTGCAACCTAGCGTACGATGCACGGGCTACACCTAAGCCATGTCACTTCTTAAGCCGGCGGCCGCCACCCTCATACTTCCGCTCCTCTTTGCGGTAAGTTTGCCGTTCCATGCGCATGCATCGGCCATAGGACTGACCATTCAGCCGGTCAAAATATCGGAGACGATGCACGCCGGAGATACCGTCCGCGGCAGCATCCATCTCACGAACGCGAGCGATATTCCCGTCTCGGTCGACATGAGCGTGCAGGACTTCATTCCGCTTGCCGGCGCCGACACCATTCAATTCGTGGGCCGCACCGAAGGCGTTACGAGCGTGCGCGATTGGGTAACGATCGATGCAAAAGGTCCTTTCACCTTCCAGCGTGGTGAAAGTAAGGATATTCCTTACACGATAGTCGCTCCCGCTAATGCAGAACCCGGAGGACACTTCGGTGTCGTTTTCTTTAAAGCTACGTCGGCTACTACGGGCGAGACACTCAAGATCGGTACCCAGGTGGGTATGCTCGTTCTCGTTGCCATTCCCGGTAATCATCTTCAGAAGGGACAGATCCTCGATTTCACTACTACCAAATTCATACAACAGGGACCGGAGACGTTCACGATGAAGTTCCAGAATACGGGAACCGTCCACTTCGAACCAAAGGGAGAAATAATCATCCGCAACATGTTCGGTGCCAAGGTCGGCTCGGTGCCCATCGAAGGCCAGGTCGTCCTGCCGACCAGTATCAAGGACCTGAAACTCACTTGGAACGTGAAGGGCATATTGCTTGGTCGCTACACGGCGTCTGCGACGGTGTATGACGGAGAGGGAACCGAGCTTACGACCAAGAACGTAAGCTTCTGGGCATTCCCCATATGGTACGGTCTCGGCTTCATCGTTGTTTTCGGACTCCTCTTCATGCTGCTCCGCTTCTTGAAGCGCCGCGTCAAGATCTCCTTTAACGCGAACTAACCGCATGACGGCGCGGTTACGAATAATCGCGGCAGGTGCAAGCGCTCTGATGGCGCTTGCTTTCCTTTTTGTAGCCGTACCGAAAGCCCTCTGGGGCGATACGGTGACGCTTCAGGTTTTTGTAAACGGAACGACCACACCGCCACCGCCACCGCCCCCTCCATCGGGTGGTGGAGGCGGCGGAGGGGGAGGTGGAGGAGGTGGCGGGGGAACCCCGCCTGGGCCCTATCCGACGGACACGGGACAGGTAACGTTCCAAGGAATCGCGTATCCCGGAAGCAAAGTTACGCTCATGCGTGACGGTACGTTCCTGGGCCAAACCACTGCCGGGCCCGATGCAAAATTCGATTTCACGGCAACGGGCATTACACCCGGCAGCTATACCTATGGTATTTGGAGTATCGATAGTCGTGGCGTGCGCTCTATCACGCACAGCTTCACCGTTTCCGTCACTGCCGGAGTTGGTACCGTCATATCGGGAATATTCCTTCCGCCAACGCTCGACGTGGATAAATCACAGGTGCGCCGCGGAGAAGTCATCACGGTGCTTGGTCAGACGGCACCTGCCGTGAGCGTGACCGTGCTCATTCACTCAACCTCGGAACTTATGAAAACATTGGTCTCGGGTTCGGACGGTCTTTTCGTGCTTCCGGTCGATACGCTGCAACTTGAGTACGGTTCGCACAACGCCGCCGCGCGCGGAACTAAAGGTACGGCGATAAGCGAAATGTCCCCGCAGGTAGGGTTTACGGTTGGAGACGTTACGGTGTACAAGAACGCTGACACGAAGTGCCGTATCGGAGACCTTAACTGCGACGGAAAAGTAAACCTGACCGATCTTTCGATCATGTCATATTGGTATAAGCGACCGCTGACCGGAAAGGGTGTCGACGCGGACCTGAATAAGGACAAGACGGTGAATCTTCAGGATTTTTCGATACTTGCTTATTGGTGGACCGGCTAAAAAGTATGAGCTTACGTAAAAAAACCTCCAGGCAGCGTTACGGGTCCCACACGGCTCATTCGCCGTACCATGAGTACGTCTACTTCGCCGCGTCTCCCGCGCCTTGCCTCGAGGCTTTTTTCCGCGACCTCTCGAAACATGGCCTTCGTTCGTTACTGCTCATTCTCTTGCTCGGGTCTGCGCTGTCCGCGCACGCCGCAACCGTTACTTTTGACCCGCAGGAGCAGGTGGTGGGCCTGCGCAGTCCCTTTAAAGTCGGCATGCTCCTCACCACGACGGAGCGCGTTAATACGGTACACATCGAGCTCGTGCTGCCGGAGGGGATTACGCCCGTTGATTTGTCGGACGGCGATTCCATCATCAACTTCTGGATAAGTAATCCTCAGTACAATGAAGCAACGCACGTGCTCTCCTTCGAAGGTATTATTCCGGGCGGCTTTAGCGGAGAACAGGGAAGACTTCTGGTGCTCACGCTCCAGGCCGCTCATCCCGGCACCATTGTCATACGGGTTAATCCCAAAACGTCGGTTCTGTATCGCAATACGCCTGACGCCGCAGAGGAACCGCTTATTGCGACACCGCTTACGCTCCGCGTATCTTCCACGAAGGATAATGTGCTTAACGAACTTGCGGATACCAGCGCTCCGGAAGAATTTACGCCGCTCATAAGCCGTTCGCCCGACACCTACGGTGGTAATTGGATTCTCTCGTTCGCCACTCAAGACAAGGGCTCGGGTGTCGCGAGCTACGAAGTCGCGGAGCGAGCACCAGGACTTCCGTTTTTTATTGCAAGCGATTGGAAAACTGCCGATAGTCCGTACGTGCTTACCGATCAAAGACTCACGAGCACGGTCATAGTGCGCGCCACCGATAAGAAAGGGAATGCTCGAATAGAAACCGTCTCGCCGGTGTACCCACTCCCGTGGTATGCGAACCTGTGGGTCTCTTATATCCTGATAGCAGGGGCACTTCTCCTCATCCTTCTCGGCTATGTCTTCATTCATGCGAACAAACGCGCAAGCGCTCCTCTTCGGTAGTGCGCTGTTCGCGTTGCTTGCGGCTCTACCGCTTGGTGCGCAGGCGGCTACGCTTACGCTACCTTCTCGCGGCCCGTACACGGTAGGACAGACCTTCAGCGTGCCAATGTACGTTTCCACGCGCTCGGGCGAAGCGATGAATGCTGTACAGGCGACGCTTTCGTACCCGACCGATAAGTTACAGGCTCTCTCGGTGGTCAAGGGCAGTATCGTAACGTTCTGGACCCAGGAACCCACGATAGCTAATGGAAGCGTGACGCTCGAGGGTGGCGTCTATAATCCGGGATTTACCGGCACGAACGGAACTATCGTCACCGTACAATTCAAGGTTCTTTCGGCCGGTTCAGCCGCGCTCAATTTCTCGTCCGCATCCGTTCTTGCCAACGACGGTCAGGGAACCAACATTCTCGATAGCGCGACAGGCTCGACTATCACACTTACGGCAGGTGCCGTTGTTCCGGCCCCTGTACCGGTAACGCCGCCAGCCCCCTCCACCTCAATCGTTGTTACTTCTTCGACGCACCCGAATTCAAATAATTGGTACGGTGCGCATAACGTCGCATTCGCGCTTCGTAACCCTGCTGGAACGACCGCGGTCCGTATTGGCTACGACAAGCTTCCAACCGCACCGCCCACGGTCGCGTACGAACCTCCCATCACCCGTAAAGACGTGACGCTTGAAGATGGCGTGTGGTATTTCCACGCACAGGCACGCGCAGCAAGCGGGTGGGGTAGCGTAACCACCTACCGCGTTCGAATCGACAGTGTCGTACCCGACGCCTTTACCGTTTCCTTCCCGGAGGGAGATGCGGGTTCGAGCGCGGAGCCGAAAGTGCGTGCCGTCGCAACGGACGCGCTCTCGGGTATTTCGTACTACACAGTTGCGGTTAATGCTGGTAGTGCGGTAACGGTTGAAAAAACGGCACTTGAAAAAGGAACCTATATGGCAACCGGTCTTATTCCCGGAGAGAACAAGCTGACGGTCGTGGCGTACGACCAGGCAGGTAATGCAACTCGGGCAGAAGCAACGTATCACCTGACTGCTCCCGTTATTCCGACCGTAACTCCAACGAACCCGGCTCTCTCCTTCGGCTGGTTGACCCTGAACATCGTCGCCCTCGGTCTTCTTGCGCTACTGCTTCTGCTCGCGCTTGTTCTTCTCTTGCTCTATCTCTGGCGCAGGCTGCACCACGTGCGTCGTCATATCTTGCACCGAGCGGACCCGATACACCGAGCGCTGCATAAGGAATTCGAATCGCTCAAGGACTCTATCGCGCAGGAAATAGGAGCGCTTGAACAAGTGAAGAGTCGTCGGGCGCTTACGGAAGAAGAAGGAAAGATTTTAGACCGTCTCACGATACTGGTCGACCGTTCCGAGAAAGTCATCGAGAACGAAATGGAGTCGCTCATGGCTGAGAAGCGCCGCCGGCCTTCTACTGGCGGGATGGGGTAGCGTCACGCATCCTTCGGGACCCGATTCCGTGGAATTGGATGGATACGCACCTCAAGGTAAAATAGGGGCATGAAAGCAGGAGCGACCTTTTCCGAAAAAGTACATGCGGCAGCCAGTAAAATTCCGCTAGGTAAGGTGGCGACCTATGGCCAGCTTGCCGCGCTCGCAGGGAACCCACGTGCGGGACGTGCCGTTGGCATGCTTATGAGCAAGAATAGGGATGCGAACGTGGTGCCGTGCCACCGCGTCGTTTCTTCGGCAGGTGCCCTCACCGGTTACTCCATGGGAAAGGGCGTAGTCACGAAGATGAGCAAACTGAAAAAAGAAGGAGTGGTATTCAAGGGAGAAAAAGTAGATTTGGCAGCATCGCTCTGGAAAGGGAACTAGCATGAACGTTCCCAAGGCAAAACCCTGTGCCGAATGCGGCGGTGACCCCGTATTCCACGGGATGACCTACTACACCATTCTCATCGATGACGCGATGCGGAAGGTGATGGACCCGGGATTCGTGGGGAAGTTCTTCGGCGTATTCGCAAGCGCACTTGAGCGCGGCATAACACCGCACGTTCTTGATTTTATGATGCGAACCGGCATGGCAAACAAACGCGAGGAACCGGATGACGAGACGCAATTGCTCGCGCTCATGATCTGGAACGAAGCGAAAGTGCGCGGCATCAAGGTAACGGAATTCCGCCTTTTCGACCTTCCACGCAATATCTTTCTCGCGGAGCTGCCAAGCGGCAAGAAACTGGCCTATGAGGGCATACCGCTTCCGGCGCGCGCTATTAATCGCGCGGAGTGGCTCGACAACAAGGCGGAAATGAAGAAGAAATTCACGAAGCTGGGCCTTCCCGTCGCAAAGGGTGGTTCCGCGAGTTCTTGGCGAGAGGCTCGCAAACTGTACCGCACGCTCGCGCCGCCGGTCATCGTGAAGCCCTATTCGGGCTCCGGTTCTCGGCACACGCTTTTGCATATAGAAGACGAAACGGAACTGAAGCGTGCGTTCGACATCGCGAAGCAGATATGCCCGGCGGCAGTCATCGAAGAGGAACTCGTGGGACCCGTGTATAGAGCAACCGTGGTGGACGAGAAGCTTGCAGCGACACTCAGGCGTGACCAGCCGCACGTAATAGGAGACGGCGTACGTACCATTACGGAACTAGTCGCGGAAGCGAATAAGCACCCGGGACGCAGCGGACCGTACTTCCATCAGATGAACCTTGATGCGGATGCCGAGAAGGAACTCGCCTGGCAAAAGATGACGTTCACGAGCATTCCGGAAAACGGCCTACGTGTGACGCTCAACCAGAAAATAAACTGGGGCGTCGGAGGCACGACCGCGGACGTGTCGGACGACGTACATCCCGACAACGTCGAGCTCTTCGAAGAGGTGGCACGCGTTCTCAAAGCGCCCATCGTAGGCATCGATTTCATAATTCCTGACATCACGCGCTCGTGGAAGGAACAGGACCGTTGCGGCGTCATCGAATGCAACTCGATGCCGTTCTTCGACAATCACCACCTCCCGTTCGAAGGAAAGCCGCGCAATGTCGCCTCTTTAATCTGGCAAATGGTGCTTCGTTCGCTTTAGCCAAAAACTTCGCAGCTACGAATTCAGGTGTCGCGCTTCGCATAGTCGTCTCGTAGCGAATTATCCCTAAAACGCTTCGCTAGTCGGGATAATTCTTCTCGACTCGTTGCGAAGTTGCTCTGCCTTCGGAATAGCGAAGTTTTGGCTAAAGCTCACTCCGTTCTAGAAGCGGAACGAGCCGTTGGAATCAGAAGACTAAACTGGAAGCAGCCGGAGAGGAAGGAGTAGCTGAGACAATTATCCGACCAAGTCTTCGCGTGGCGGTAATTGTCGATGAGCTGCGACTATACTCTACGCGCGCCCTGGAATGCCGGTGCTGTCTTCCGATTGGAGCGGCGAGTGAAGCCTTCATTGCTTTTACACAAACGCAACGGTACACTTCATAAGTAGGTCGATTGCCAGCCAATTTATTGGACGGCTTTATTTTTTGGCGTTAGCCCGAAAGTGAACCGTTCTCCCAAATTCACTATGATCATGGACGAAATGACGAACGACGATGTTGTAACTCCTTCCGAGGAGGAAGCAACGGATCAGGGCCTCAACACGGAAGCAGAGCCAGAATCTGCTCCCGAGATGCCTGCTGAGGAGGCTGACGAGGCGGCTGGATAAGCCACTCGACAATCGAAAGAAAACGGCGCCCTTGGGCGCCGTTTTCTTTATATATACGGAATGGTAGGGTAAGTTCAGTTGTTCACGCGCAAAGCGCACAGGGGATTAGTAAGATGCATGACGCGTCGGAATCACGAAAAGAAATCAGCAAGCGGCTGGTGCAAGCTGTGCTTGAGGGAAAACCGTTCGCTCCAATCTACTACGATTACGTACTGAAGCTCTTCGAGGTCGAGGGTTCACATCCCGTCGTATTTTGGTACCGGTGGACCAGCACGAGCGGCTATGTCCGCTCGCGGGAAGACCCTAATGTCTTTACGGCAATCCGTCCCGACGAGGTGAAGGGCTGCGATGTCATCTTCATCGACTATCTCGGTACCTACCATACCTATCTGGACGGAGGACTCGAACGCGTCAAAGAAAACGGCGCACGCAGCATTCAAGTCCTAACACCGCGCGTACAGTTCGGTCACGAAGACCTGGCAATTCTGGCGCGGCACGCCGATCGCGTCTTGCTCACTCACACTTTCTTGTTTGGGATGAACATGCTGGAAAAGCTTATGCCCGGCAAGATATCCCTTGTTCCTTCTTCGCCCGATCTGCTTCCCCGAAAGCTCGAATTGGCGGACAGGATCTTTTGGGTGAAATAACACGAAACCACCGCCGGATTAAAAACCCGGCGGTGTTACGTTGCGGCTCGGTTCTTAAGACGCTCTAATGCGCCATCAGCCACTGATAGATGTCTTCGAGCGCCTTTACGGCGTCTCCCGCTGCGATGTTGTTCTGGTGATAGAGCTCGTCGGTGCAGTCTCCCGCGGCCCATATGCCGGCAACGCTCGTATGCTGATTCTTAGGGTCCGTAACGACGCGCTTGACCTCATCAAGCTCAACCACGCCATCGGCAAAACTAGTATTTGGAATTACGCCGATTTCGACGAACACGCCGGTAACCGGCAGGGCAGTCTCTTCACCGGTATCGCGATGCTTAACGACAAGTCCCGAAACGAATTTTTCACCGAGCACCTCGGACGGCTCGCTCTTGTAGATGACCTTGAAATGAGGATTCGCGATAAGCCGTTCGACGGTTATCTTGTCGCCCTTGAGCTCTTCGTGACGATGAATGAGCGTAACCGATTTACAGTAGGCAAGAAGCTGCGCGGCGGTCTCGAGTCCCGCGTTACCTCCACCCACGACTGCAACGTCCTGGTCCGCGAAGACGGGCCCGTCACATGAGGCACAATAGGTAACTCCCTTATTTTCAAAAAGGTCGGCACCCGGGATGTAGAGTTTCTTGCGGGCTGCGCCGGAAGCGATAAGTACCGCCCGTCCTTCGACGGTTTTTCCGTCGCGCGTCGTTACTTTGAATGCACCATTATCTTTCTCGAGCTTTTCGACACGATCGCCCTCCATGACCTCTACAATGTCTCCCTTGTAGGCATCAAGGTGAGCGCGGAACGCCTTTGCCATATCGGCTCCCGGAATCTTTATCGTTCCTATCCAATTCTCCACGCCTTCGGAAACGGTCGATTGCCCGCCGATTTCTTCGGCAATGAGCACCGACTTGAGGCGCTTGCGCGCCGCATATACTCCCGCTGCAATCCCCGCAGGCCCTCCGCCAATGATGATGAGATCGTTCATAGTTCGTCCAGTATACCTGAAATCAATTTCACTCGCTCTGTATATAAAAAGCCGCCCGGAGGAGCGGCAGGAATTTACTCCTCCGGGCTCGTCCGAGCGGGTTAGTCTTTGACGACTCGCGTCTCAAGTCTTCGAAAGAAACTGATTTCGGCCCGAATTGACTTAACTCCTTGAATTCTGGATCTCGCGACTTCTTTGGTGATCCAGTCGACGTGCTTTTCAAACGCGTGCAACTGAGAAGGAGTAAGACCGGGCATAATGGCGCCGAGGGGTGCATTGTTTATCTGTGTCAACTGTCCCCGAAATACGAGCGAATTTGGTTTAAGTATCCATTCAAGGATTCGACAGCTGCTACGCCACGGCCGCTTTGTCTCAGTAATGTTAAGAACGTGCCTCACCACGTTTATGTCGACACCTGCCCCACTAAGGGACAGATGAGCTTCTGCCATGAAATCCTGAAGTCGGTCATCAATAGGGGTCCTCATTGAGAGACCTTTCCTAGCGTTCGGGCACAATTTACCCGTTTGTTTTATAATATTTAATTTTAAAACAGTCAATAGTTCGAGCTTGCCAAGCACGCTCTTCAGAATCGCGGAGTGAGTGTCGTGAATTGTCCGCTAAACCGAGGACAGAGCAGACTTACAAAGAGGCAAGGAGAAAACTCCCGACTAGCGAAGCGCTTTAGGGAGTTTTCGTAACGAGCCGACTATGTAAGTTGCGACATCCGAGAACGAAGCTGCGGACAATTCACAACACGAGCGAAGTTATTTCTTGTGACGGCGAAGGAAGCTCGGAATCGCTCCCCATGTTTCCTCATCCTCGTCCTCAGCTCCTGCCTTTTTAGCCGAAGGCGGTGTAACGGTCTTAGGAGCCTCGTCACGGGGTCGTGCGGTTACGATGGGCTCCTCACGTCGTACGGGCTCGCGCGGGGCTTCCTCGGCAGCAGGTGCCTGCTCAATGCCAGCCTCACGGCGCATCACCTCATTGAAAATCTTGCCGCGGGTATCTTCCTGCTCTTTAGCAGGCATCGCGAAGAGGGAACGCTCCGGACCCGAGGTAACGCTAGGACCATCGTTCTCTGACTCCGGGAATCCGGTCGCGATAACGATGATGCGGATCTGGCCCTTCTTGAGCTTCTCGTCTCGCATGATACCGAAGATGACCTTTGCGGACTTATCGACGGAGTCGCCGATGACCTTTGCTGCTTCCTGCACCTCGAGAATACCGAGGTCGTCGCTTCCGGCGACCACGAAGAGTACGCCCTTAGCGCCTGCGATAGATACATCAAGCAGTGGGGAATTGACGGCCATTGCGGCTGCGTCCTGTGCACGGCGGTCGCCGTCGGCGATACCGATACCCATGAGGGCAGGACCGGCGCCTTCCATGATCGCCTTTATGTCGTTGAAGTCCGTATTTATTTCTCCCGGCGTGGTGATGATGTCGGACACGCCCTCGACGGCTTGGCGGAGGATTTCATCGCAGAGTGCGAATGCGTTCTTCGCAGTGGTCTGGGCTTCTACGATGGCGAGGAGCTTGTCGTTCGGAATAACGATGAAAGCATCGACTTCCTTCTTAAGTTCAGCGAGACCGCGCTCGGCGATGTCCTTGCGCTGCGCTCCTTCGAACGTGAACGGCTTAGTGACGACGGCAACGGTGAGTGCACCGAGTTCCTTCGACATCTTTGCGACAACGGCCGCAGCACCGGTTCCGGTTCCTCCACCCATACCGCAGGTGATGAAGACCATGTCGGAACCTTGAAGCGCTTCCTGAATTT
>JAQBRK010000049.1 GCA_028286505.1 Parcubacteria group bacterium | reverse complement strand
CCAAATGCACAGTGCGAAGTCTTCGAAGACAGCGCTCATTTCCCATTCTGGAATAAAACCGAAGAATACAACCGTGCGGTACAGGCATTCCTCCGTTCGCAGGATTAGACCTTCAACCATAGGATAGAATGAGGAGATGAAAAGCCTCACCGGTGACCGTCTTTTTGCGCTTATCGTCACCATCATTTCGAGTATTTTCGGTATTTCCATCGCCCTTTTGAAATAAGGAATTGAAAAAGCCTCACGAGAAGTGTGAGACTTCTTCGCGAGACTTGTTGAACGAACTACTTACTCAGTCCGAGCTGCTCAGCTCGTTGAAACACCATCGTGAGCTCACGACGATACGTAAAGATGCCCCAGCCTTGGTCTTCGAAGATTGCGCAGATGGTTTCAAGATCATCGCGATCCTTGGACATCCACAGCGCTCTGGTCAATGCCAGCTTTTCTTGTTCAGACATTCCGCCATGTTGGTCGGGTTTAGCCTGGCCGTAGAGTTTCAAGACTTCAGCTAAGGTGGTGGCTTCGCCTACCTGCTGTTCGAACGGCTTTTCAGCCATACTGTGCTCCCGTGCAAATAATTTGACTGAATATTTATTACCATTATATTCACTTTATGTCAACGCATGCAACATACTCCGGATTCCTCTGACTTCAATAGGATAGAATAGACGAATGAAAAGCCTCACCGGTGACCGTCTTTTTGCGCTTATCGTCACCATCTTGGTCGTGGGCGGAGCGGCCATGTTCCTTTCCGCGGCGCTCGGCCTCCTTGCCCGCCAGAATGCCGACCTTGGACACCTCGCCGTTACCCAGCTCGTACTTGGTCTTATTCCCGGAGTCATTGCGCTCGTGGTCATTCGCTTCTTGCCGCCGTCGCTGCTTTTAAAATCAGTCCTTCCGTACTATGTCTTCTCGCTTCTCCTCACCGCCTCGGTTTTCATTCCCGGCCTTGGTCATCACACTAACGGCGCAACCCGCTGGATAGACCTCGGTCCCGTCACCATTCAGCCGGCTGAATTCCTCAAGATTGCGGTCGTGCTTATGTTCGCTGCGTACCTCGCCAAAATGAAAGGGAAGCTCTCGGAATTCAAATACGGACTTGGTGGCTTCATCGTCATTGTCGGTATTCCTGCACTTCTGCTGCTTCTGCAGCCGAACACTTCGACTGTGCTCGTCATCGGCGTCACGACGGCCGCTATGTACTTCATAGCAGGAGCGCCCTGGCGCGACTTCGCCATTCTTGCGGTCGCGGCGCTTCTCGGGCTTACGGGGCTCGTCTTCATGCGTCCATACCTCATGCAGCGCGTGATGACCTTCGTGCATCCATCGCATGATTCACTCGCGAGCGGCTATCAGATTCAGCAGTCGCTTATAGCGATTGGTTCGGGGGGACTGCTCGGTCGCGGTTTCGGCCAGAGCGTTCAGAAATTCAATTATCTTCCTGAGCCGGTAGGGGATTCCATATTCGCGGTCTACAGCGAGGAATTCGGCTTCCTTGGGGCGGTCCTTTTGGTACTTCTCTTTACGGCATTCGCCGCTCGCGGCTTTATGATTGCGGTTGAAGCGAATAACGCTTTCGGCACCTTTGCCGTTACGGGACTCACGATGGTCATTACGGTCTCCGCTTTCCTGAATATCGGCGCGATGCTTTCCATATTCCCGCTCACGGGGCTTCCGCTCCCGTTCATCAGTCACGGCGGCACGGCCCTTCTGGCCGCACTCGCCTCGGTGGGCATTATTCTCAATATCGCGGCTCACCGCGCGAAGAAGCGAGCCAAGTAGCCCCTTACCACTTTAACGAACTGACTACTTCTCGGGTATCAAAGGTGAAAAGTGGTAAGGGGTGATACAATCCTTGAAATAGGCTATGACCCCTTACCACTTCATCAAAACGACGGGGAATTCAGGTTTCGATACTCAAACATCAGGGACATGTAACTTCATGAGCACGCTCGTAATGAAGTGGTAAGGGGTATGAAAATCGTTTTTGCAGGGGGAGGAACCGGCGGACACTTCTATCCGATCATCGCTATCGCGGAGGCAGTTCGCGACGTCGTGCGTGAGCGTCACCTTATAGAGCCGAAGATGTACTTCATGGCGCCGAAGCCCTTCGACCCTGAAGCGCTTTTCGAAAATGAAATTACGTTCGTAGCCTGCCCGGCGGGGAAGATGCGTCGCTACGTGAGCTTCCAGAATTTCACCGACCTTTTCATTACCGCAGGCGGAGTCATAAGTGCACTCATTACGCTCTTCCGCATTACGCCCGACGTTGTCATCTCCAAAGGCGGCTACACGAGCGTCCCGATAACCATCGCCGCAAACATCCTCGGTCTTCCCGTTATCATCCACGAATCCGACGCGAAGCCCGGACGTGCGAACCTTCTGGCTGCAAAGCACGCGGCACGCATCGCGGTCGCGTTCGATAGCGCACGCGAATACTTCCCGAAGAAAGTGCAGGACCGCATCGCCCGCATCGGTATTCCTATACGTAAAGAGGTTGCCTTCATCGACCCCGAAGGAGCTTATCAAGAACTCGGTCTTGAGCGCGATATCCCGACCATCCTTATTTTCGGCGGTTCGTCGGGTTCGGCGAAGATAAACGAAGTCGTACTTTCGGCACTTCCGGACCTCATTTCGTTCGCGAACGTCATTCATCAGACGGGCAAAGACCTCTTCGTCGAAGTCGAAAGCACCAGCAAGGTGGTGCTCGGAGGAAGTGCTAACGGGAGCCGTTACCATGTCTTCCCATACCTGAGCGCTCTCTCGATACGCCGTGCCGCGGGCGCGGCGACTATCGTCATCTCCCGAGCAGGCGCTACCGCCATTTCTGAAATATCGCTCTGGAGAAAGCCGGCCATTCTCATTCCTATTCCTGAAGCGGTAAGCCACGACCAGCGCACGAACGCGTATGCGTATGCGCATACCGGCGCTGCCGTCGTGCTTGAGGAATCGAACCTTACGCAGCACGTACTGGCGTCCGAAGCTCGGCGCATTGCGACCGACCCCGCACTCGTCGCTTCAATGGGCGCCAAGGGTGCTGACTTCGCAAATCCTGACGCCGCTCGCATGATTGCCGAAGAAGTACTCTCCATCGCGCTTTCCCATGAGCCGGAGCAATCCATCAGCTGATTATGAACGTACGCACCCGCTATGCACCGAGTCCAACCGGCTTCACCCACGTAGGTGGCGCCCGTACCGCTCTTTTCTCATACCTTTTCGCGCGTAAGCACGGCGGGCAGTTCATTCTCCGTATTGAAGATACGGATCAGGAGCGGGAAGTCGAAGGAGCTGTCGGTCATCTTCTGGAAGCCCTCAGATGGCTCGGCATTACATGGGACGAAGGACCTGATAACGGAGGACCGCATGACCCGTACTACCAATCGGCACGCCTCCCGCTCTACAAGAAGTACGCCGATCAGCTCATCGCTGCCGGGTTTGCATACCCCGACCCGTATACGGAAGAAGAGGTGCAGGCCTTCCGCTCGAAGGCTGAAGAAGAAAAGCGTCTCTTCCTCTACCGTGACCATCGCCCGGAAACCATCGACGAATGGGATGGCAAACGCCCCCTGCGCTTCAGGATTCCGGAAGTAAAACGGTACACGTGGACGGACCTCGTTCGCGGGGAGCTTTCCGCAGGCGAAGAAGCGCTCGACGATTTCATATTGATAAAGACCGATGGTTACCCGACGTATAACTTCGCACATATCGTCGACGATATAGAAATGGGCATTACGCACGTCGTGCGCGGCGAGGAATTCATTTCTTCAACTCCCAAGTTTTTGGCACTCTACGAAGCACTCGATATCGCTCCGCCGGCGTTCGCAACCATGCCGGTCATCCTTGGCCCCGACGGAAATAAAAAACTCAGCAAGCGCGATGGTGCAAAGGATATTCTCGACTACCGGGCAGAAGGGTATCTCCCGGAAGCCATGCGCAACTTCCTTGCGCTTATCGGATGGAATCCCGGCACCGAGCAGGAACTATTTACCGACGAAGAACTTATCGCGGCGTTCGACTTCGACCGCGTGCAAAAGGGAGGTGGAGCTTTCGATGAACAAAAGCTTTTGTTCATTAACCGCGAGTGGATGCGTAAGCTTTCGGACGACGAGTACGTAACGCGCGGTGAACTTTCCGCTCCCGACATGAACCGCCTCAAGGCCGCACTCCCGCTCCTCCGGGAACGTGCGAGTACTTTTTCGGAAGCGCGCGCCATGCTTACCGAAGAACTGGCCTGCCTTTTCACGACGCCCACGCTTGCACTCGACCTGCTTATTGCGAAAGGACCTGCCGAAAGTACCAAGACGCACCTGTCTCACCTGCAGGCCTCTATCGAAGAGCTTTCGGAAGGCGCTACCATAGCATCCATAAAGGAAACGCTTATGCCATACGCCGATAGCATTCCCAAAGAAGAAGGCGGTCGCGGAGCGGCTTTGTGGCCTTTGCGCTACGCGCTTTCCGGAGAAGAAAAGTCCCCGGATCCGTTCACCCTTATTCATATACTTGGAAACGCGGAGGCTTCATCGCGCGTGCGTAACGCCCTTGCTATACTGTAGTCAATGCAGGTACGTTCACTTGGCTTTGTTGTAGCCCTGCTCGCGCTACCACTCTTTCTCTTCGGTCCTTTTACGGCCGTTCATGTTTCCGCACAAACCGCCGAGCAGATTCAGCAGCAAATTGCCGACCACAATAAGAAGATAGCCGACCTCGATGCGGAGATTGCAACGTACCAGAAGCAGCTCAATACGCTCGGAGGTCAGCATCAAACGCTTGCGACCTCCATCCAGTCTCTTGATACGACGCGCAAGCAACTCACGGCAAAAATTAAATCGCTGCAGCAGCAGATAGGTGCACTCGCGCTCGAGCTCAGACAGCTCAGTGCACAGATTGCCGATAAGCAGACCTCGATAGATTTAAATAAACGAGCGGTTGCGCAATCCCTTCGTGACATTGCCACTGCTGACAACTCGACCGTCGTCGAGCAGGTGTTCTCTTCTGCAAATCTCACCGACGCGTGGGCGGCGGTCGACGCGAACATGGCGCTTAACCAAGCGCTCCAGAGCAACACCCAGCAGCTTGCGCAGGTGAAGCAGCAACTTTCCGCACAAGAGCTCGCGGTGAACCAGACGCAGGATAAGTTGGTGGGCGTGACCACGGACCTAGGTACTCAGAAGAAGGCGGTCGACGCGACCGTGTCCCAGAAAAACCAGCTTCTGACGCAAACCAAGAACCAGGAGAGCACCTATCAGAGTCTCATCGCCACGAAAAAGGCTCAGCAAAAAGCCTTTGAGTCGGAATTGAATTCGCTTGAAGCAAGCCTCAAGTCGGTCGGTACGGCGAGCATCCCGAAGACGGGACAGGGAATACTCGCCTGGCCGTTCTCGGCGAGCGTCATGGCGAACTGCGCGACTAAAAAATCGGCTCTCGGCAACATTTACTGCGTCACCCAGTACTTCGGTAACACCGCGTTCGCGGCGTCAGGTGCCTATAACGGCAGCGGTCACAACGGTATCGATATCGGCATCCCGACAGGAACCCCGGTCCAAAGCTCGCTCGGCGGAGTTGTGCTCGCAACAGGGAACACCGATGCAATACCCGGATGCTATTCGTTCGGGAAGTGGGTGATGGTGCAGCACGCGAACGGCCTCTCCACCATGTACGCCCATCTTTCCTCCATCGGTGTGGCGAAAGGGCAGTCGGTTTCGACCGGTTCAGTGCTGGGGTATTCCGGCATGACGGGATACGCGACAGGCCCTCATCTTCACTACGGCGTGTACGCTTCCGCCGGCGTGCAGATAATGACGCTTGCATCCTTCCGTGGTGCCACAAGCCCGTGCGCGAACGCCACTATGCCGGTAGCGCCGCTCAACGCCTACCTCAATCCGATTTCGTATCTTTAGCAGAAACCCGCGGCACCATCGGTGCCGCGGGTTTTGACTTCCGTGTTTACAGAGGGTGGTTAGAGTCCGAATCTGCAGACTTTTTTTGGGTCCCGAATCGGCCCATCCTTTGCAATGATGAAGTTGTGTTTGTTCGCGGGGTCGAGTATGACCTCAACCAGCTCGGTTCTCACGGAGGCAACGCAAACCTTCTGTTCAAGGTCTGCGAACAGTAGGGCCAAGATGAAAACCGCTCCTCCCAGCAGAAATAGGCTCGTGTTTTTAGACAATGGTCATCTCCCTGTATCAGCAGTCTGCATTATTCATAATGCACACGCGAATGTCAACTATGGTGTCAGAGAGACAAGGTGTCTGACACCTTTTATTTGGAGTCGCGGGTGCGCCAAAGGATAAGCGAGGCGAAGGAACGGTGCGGTGACCATGTATCGGCTATTTTCAAATACACTTCCTTCTTCGAGTTCGGCGGAATGCCGTACAGCGTTTCCATCGCCCGCACTAGCGCCAAGTCTCCGACCGAGAACACGTCAGCGCGCCCAAGCGCAAAGATGAGGAACATCTCGGCCGTCCAGGTACCGATGCCCCATATGGCAGAGAGCTTCTCGATGGCTTCCGCTTCTGGCACCTTTCGAAGACCCACCAAATCGAGCTCACCTGAAAGCACTGCTTTCGAAAGCTCCTTTAGGGTCTTCGACTTTGCAGCGGAGAGGCCTGCCTTACGCATGGTCTGGAAGCGCAGACGCTTTATTGCTTCAGGCGTGACGGCGCCACCGCACGCAACTTCCAGACGTCCCCATATCGTATCGGCCGCCTTGGTTGAAAGTTGCTGTCCGGTCACCGAGCCGGCAAGCGCTGCGAAGAGCTTCTGGTTACCGTACCGCTTTTCGGCGCTGCCGAAGTCCCGCACGCGAGCGTGGTGTAGGCGAGCCGCAGCATGGAGGACGGGGTCAACTTTCTTGAGGTGAGAAAGAGCAGCAGAGTAGCTGCTCGTCTGGGCGAGATTCGGCTTTCGGACCCGGTTAGTCGGCATGCTTGCAGTATACGAGGTGAGGGACCTTCATCGTAGCCTCACCTCGTCCATGGCTATTATGTGATTGGTCCCGAAGAGTCCCCGCCGTTGACATTCAAACATATGGTGGGACACTTCAAATTAGCTACGGAAGGGGGCTTTCACGAAACCATTTCGTGTCGCCAGACCGTGGGATGGGAGCTAAGCGCTTATTACCTGCAGCTGCTCGCTGCGCCTTAAACTGTCATACATGAATACTATTTACGTTCGCACTCTCTCGGCTATCCAGGCCGGAATGCTCATGTTGAGCATCGTTTCATTTAGCATCCCGACGGCCGCTCTAGCGGATCCTGTTAACGATTCCAATTTCCATCCGCCTGTCGTCACGGCACCTTCCTGCACCATCGTCAGCGATACCGCGGACCAGGTAGATGGTCACGGCGCCGTGCCGGTAAGTCCTATACACCCGTATTGGACCGCTTCCATTCCGGACGCAACGTGGGTATGGAGCGAGAATCCTCTCGAGCCCGCAAGCGCTACCGACGGCGTCTCGAAGACCTTCACGAAGACCTACACCATCACCGGACAGGCTGCGGACGCCGATCTCCAGATCGCTGCTGACAATACCTACAACGTGATGATCGACGGACTCCCACTCGCTTCCGACCCTTCGGGAGATAACTTCAGTTCCGCGGACTCCATCCACATCATTCACACCCCCTTCCTCACTCCCGGTACGCACACCATTTCCTTCACCGTCGACAACGCTCCGGTTGCAGGATCCGATGGACTCTCCAACCCTGCAGGACTTCTCTACAAGCTCACCCT